>JAFAJU010000583.1 GCA_019236035.1 Verrucomicrobiota bacterium
GTTGGCGAGCGAGCCACGAGGTCAACAGAACTGCTGTAGTCCAATTCTCCGGATTATAGGTCACATCCAAGGCCCGGATCGTGTGGATGTTTCGGCTCACCCAGGGATGATCAAAGAGTTGCGCCAGCGCCAGCCTGAGATGGACTAACCGGCGCCAGTTCAAGTCGCAAAGTACGGAACGCGAGCTAGCGGATGCCACCGAGGCGCGCAGGATTTTCATCTGCTGAGCAGGCTCACGCCACGAATGGCTGTCGAAAAAGAACCGGTCTACCCAGCTCCATAGCTGCTGATCGATTCGGTTCGAAAATTCGCCCTGCCACCACAAATAGAGAGGAAGATCGGAGTCGAGGTGGCTGAACAGGATGTTTCTGATGACATCCGGTCCACCGCCGTCCAGGAGAAATGCAATTTGTTCACTGCAGACTTGCCTGGCTCCGGCCCGCGTAACATGACAGTGCGCACTGATCCACGCTTGCACCCTCTCCTTTGAAGCAGCCGGGTTTGCTGCCAAAAGAATAACGCGACATGCATGCTCACGAGTTATCTGCTCCATGAGCTGCGTATTCACGCTCAGCGCGTCCGCGGCTTCGCTATAGACCGCAAAATTGATCAACGACGCTTTGGTCAGGACGTTACCCTCCTGTTCCCAAAGTGTTTTCAAGCTCCGGTTCACCTGGGCCACATCAACCGGCATCCCGCGAGCGAGATTTTGTATTTCCGCCATATCGTTCAAAGGTCGCAAAGGTTAAAGCCTCCGCCAGGCTCTCCCATCGCCTTCGATCAGTTGATCGGCCTCCGTCGGGCCCCAGCTGCCTGAGGGATAAAAAGTGAGTCCGGGTTGATTTTCGCCCACCCATGCCTCCTCGATTTCATCGATAAACCGCCACGCCTCCTCGACTTCGTCCCTCCGTGCAAAAAGCGTCGCGTCGCCGGCCATAGCATCCAGCAGCAGCCGTTCGTAGGCTTCAGGACTCGCCTTCCCAAACGAAGTTCCATAGTTGAAATCCATTTTTACAGGCTGAATCCGCACGCTTGCCCCCGGCACTTTTGATTGCATCCGCAACGAAACTCCTTCGTCCGGCTGAATCCGGATCACTAGAACGTTTTGGGAACCGTCACGCACCCCACTCTTATCCCGGTTAAATAACACACCCGGCGCGTTCTTGAAATGGATGCCGATTTCTGTGCCTCCTTTCGGCAACCGTTTCCCGACCCGCACATAAAAAGGCACGTCAGCCCAGCGCCAGTTATCAATAAGAACCCGCAGGGCCACATAAGTCTCGGTCATCGACTCCGGCTTCACGTTCTTCTCTTCCCGGTAACCCACCACAGGCTTGCCGTTAATCGAACCGGAGGCGTACTGACCTCGGACCACGCTCCGGGTTACTTCCTCTCTTCGCATCCTTCGCAGGGAACGAAGCACCTTGACCTTCTCATCTCGAATCGAATCAGCGCTGAGGTCTGTCGGAGGCTCCATGGCAACCAGACAGAGGAGTTGCAGCAAATGGTTCTGAACCATGTCACGGAGAGCACCGGCGCCCTCGTAATAGCCTGCGCGATTCTCAATTCCGAGCTGCTCGCTGGCGGTTATTTGCACATGGTCGATATAACGTTCGTTCCAGAGATGCTCGAAGAGCGAATTAGCAAAACGTAATACCATGATGTTCTGCGCCGTCTCCTTACCCAGAAAGTGATCGATTCGGAACGTGGATGATTCGTCGAAGGAATTCTGTACAACCCCATTTAGATGCTGTGCGGTGGAAAGATCCGTCCCGAACGGTTTTTCCACGATAGCGCGCGCCCAGCTCCCTGGTGGTGCCTCAGCCAGCCCCGAGTTTTTAAGATTTGTCAGAATATTCTCAAATTGATCAGGGCCCGCTGACAGATAATAGAGCCGATTCCCGCGCGTCCCTCGATCCTTATCGAGCTGGTTCAACTTTTCGCTGAGCCGCCGATATCCCTCGAGTTCTCCGAATTCACTCCGGTGATAACTGATCGAACTCGCGAATACCTTCCAGAGATCCTCGTTGATGGTTTGCCGGGAAAACTTCCGCGCGGCTTCCTCCAGCTCGGTTCGAAAAACTTCGTCCGTTTTGTCCCGGCGAGCGAAACCAACGACGCTCAGGCCAGGCGGCAGATCCCCGTCAGCGGCCAGGTTGTACAGAGCCGGGACGAGTTTACGATGCGTCAGATCGCCGGTTGCACCAAAAATCACAACTGAACAAGGCTCAGGCATAGCGCGACTTGCAAGTCCCTCGCGCAATGGATTGACAGGCAAATTTTCGGTCATAGGCTCCGCCTTAATTTCTCAGCGGCGAGAAATACTTACGTATCGACCTGAGCACCGGTCAACCGATTGTGAAACCGGTGTCCCGCGCCGTGATTGTAGCATGGGCGTCTCGCCCGGGAACTCTTCCTTTAAGAGGGGCCACCTCCCCTATTGTCCGCGGGCGGCGGGACGCCCATGCCATCATTACCGGCGGTGATAGTTGCGGTTAACCGACGCGGATCCCGTCATGGCAAGCAAGCTAATTTGTGCTTCTTTTCCTTTGTCGCGGTCTCCGCCCTAAGATCGAAACCTCCTCTATGAAGTTATTGCCTTCTATTATATTCTGCTTCTGCGCAAGTTCAGCGTTTGCCCAGTTGACATGGGAACAGACTGAACAGACTTTCGATGCTACCCCCGAGGACGGGTCAGTCGTAGCGAGATACAAATTCACCAATACCGGCAGCAAGCCGATAAAAATACAGAGTGTGCTAACCTCCTGCGGATGCACGACCGCGGCTCTCGCCAAGAACGAGTATGCCCCGGGGGAATCGGGAGAAATCGCCACCAGATACGCCTTTTACGGTCACACGGGAAGGCAGGATAAAAGGATAATGGTTTCAACGTCGGCGGCACCGGGACAACCGACCGTCCTGAAATTGCATGTAAACATTCAGGAACGCGTGAGCGTCGTGCCGCAACTGGTGCTATGGCGCGTCGGTGAACAACCTGGTCCCAAAGCCATCCGAATCGCGGTTGCCGGCGACACGGCTGTAAAGATTGTCTCTGTCAGCTCCGATAATCCCGCGATAAAAGTCAAATTGAAGGAGGTTATACCGGGTAAGGCGTACGAGGCGCAGGTTACTCCCGAAAGCTTAACCCAACAGGCGGCTGCCACCCTGATTATTCGAACCGATTATCCACCTGGTAACCCGCAGATGAAGTACGCCTATGCTCGCGTCAAATGAAACTGGCCCGCGAGGCCCGATAGAAGAGCCCGCCTCAGAGCCAACTGAGGC
>JAFAJU010000411.1 GCA_019236035.1 Verrucomicrobiota bacterium
GCCGCTGATCAAGCCGATCGGTACGAAGCCGCCTATCAGCGTTTCCTAGGCCTCTACCCACGGCTGAAGTCGTGGTTCTAGAAAACGCCGAGAACGCCGGAATCGCCGAGAACGCCGGGAAGTGAGGAATCTGCTTCGCCGCGTTCCTCGTACTACTTCTTGTTTGCCGCGCTCAAGGCTATTCCAGCAACGCCGCTCGTTCCTTCCAACTTCTCGGCGCTCTCGGCGATCCCGGCGTTCTCGGCGTTCCCTCGGCGCTTGACAATCAACGCTCGGGTACGGTAGAGAGGACCTGCATTTAAACGTTTAAATAATCCTGTTATCGAACGACTCGGTCATAGGATCCAACCCCCAGAATAAGGAGCTATCATGCGTCTCGCTTTCCACCATGCGGCTATCGCCGCATCGGTTTTGCTTTGTTCTGTATTGAACAATTCAGCGCAGGCGGCCGGCGAGGAGGTCGCGGTCGTCGTCAAAATCGGCGGTATACCCTGGTTCAATGCCATGGAGAAAGGCATCCAGAAAGCCGGCAAGGAAGATAATTTTAACGCTTATATGGTCGGCCCCACGACTGCGGATCCCGCCCAACAGGTCCGCGCCGTCGAGGACTTGATCGCCAAAAAAGTGAAGCTGATCGCCGTGGTGCCAAATGATGCCAAGGCGCTTGAGCCGGTTTTTGATCGCGCTAAGGAAGCCGGCATTCCCGTCATTACGCACGAATCGCCCGGACAGAAAGGGGCCGAGTGGGATATCGAAATGATCGACAATAAGGAATACGGCGAACTGCACATGAAATCTATCGCCAAGGCGATGGGAGAGGAAGGCGAATATATCGTTTACGTCGGTTCCCTGACGGTGCCGCTCCACAATCTGTGGGCGGATGCGGCGATCGCTTACCAGAAAGAACATTTTCCCAAGATGAAGCTGGTGGCGGATCGGTTTGGCGTAGCGGAGAGCGTGGACGACAGCTACAAGACTGCGGTCGATATGATGCTCGCGCATCCTAATCTAAAAGGAATCTTGACATTCGGCAGCCTCGGTCCGATCGGCGCAGGCCGGGCTATCAAGGAAAAGGGAAAAGTCGGTAAGATCGCCCTGGTAGGAGTATGTATTCCGTCGCAGGGACAAAAACTGATCAAGGAAGGCGTCATCCAGGAAAGCTACATGTGGAATCCGGAACAAGCGGGCGAAGCTATTGTAAACGTAGCAAAGCTGGTCATGGAAGGAACACCTATTACCGACGGCGTAGAGATTAAAGGGTTGGGCAAGGCTAACGTCAACCCGGAGACTCACGTGATCAAAGTGATCAAGTATCAGACCATCAACAAAGACACGGTCGATGAACTTATTGCCTTAGGGTTGTAAGCTCTTTTCGCCCGGCCACGGGGCTTGAATGAAATGACTGATAGCAGATAGCAACAGCGCGTTTCGAGTTGTCCTCTGCGTGGCGAATCGAAGCTGATTGGGCGGTCCCGGGGACGCGGGACCGCCCAAAGCAAGACACTTTATGCTTGGTAATGAGGCTATGAGCGAGCCTAGTCGCGACGCGTCCGAACCGGTACCAGCATTTGTCGAAATGCTCGGCCTAAGCAAGCGTTTCGGTGGCGTTCGCGCTCTGAACGCCGTCGACTTCACGATTCTTCCCGGAGAGATCCACTGCCTTGCCGGTGAGAACGGTTGTGGCAAGAGCACATTGATCAAGATTCTTGCCGGCGTTTACGCTCCGGATGAGGGGAAAATCGTTCTCGACCAGCAAGCCCATTCGCATCTGACTCCCGCAGCGTCCCAACGCGCCGGCGTACAGATTATTTATCAGGATCTTTCCCTGTTCCCGAACCTTTCCGTGGCGGAGAACATCGTATTCCGGCACCACGTTGAGAAGCCGACGAGACTGGTGCGTCGCGCTGAGATTATCAAACGAGCCCGGGAGGTGATGGCGCGGTTAGGAGTTTATCTGGCGTTGGAAGAGGTGGTAGGCCGGCTGCCAATCGCCGTCCGCCAACTGGTGGCGATTTGTCGCGCGTTGGCGGCGGAGGCTCGCCTGGTGGTGATGGATGAACCAACGGCTTCGCTTACCCACCACGAAATCGACGCGCTTCTCGAAACCGTACGGGGTCTGAAGGCGCACCAGATCGCGACGGTCTTTGTCAGCCACAAATTGGAAGAGGTCATGAGCATCGCGGAGCGCGTCACCGTGCTCCGGGATGGAAACAAGGTAGGAACGTATCCGGCTGGGGAAATTGATCGTTACCGGTTAGCCGAGCTGATGACTGGCCAAAAAATGTTCATGGCGGGGCGTAAACCGCCTTTTTCCAGCAAGGGTAGTCCGATCCTCGAGGTGCTCGGGCTGACCAGGCGCGGCCATTATCAAAACATCGATCTTACTCTGCGTCCGGGCGAAATTCTCGGTATCACCGGCCGATTGGGTTCAGGCCGGACTGAGCTCGCGCTCTCTCTGTTCGGGATGAATCCTCCAGACGTCGGTGAGATCCGGATTGGCGGCAAGAGAGTCCGGCTACTCACGAATCGGGCAGCGATTCGTCGTGGGATCGGATACGTTTCCGAAGACAGGCTATCACTCGGACTAGTGATGCCGCAATCGATTGGTGACAACATAGTCGTATCCACCTTGCGCAAGCTGACCGGTGCACTCGGGCTTATAGATGGCGCTCGCCGGCGGAAAACGATCAATCGCTGGA
>JAFAJU010000109.1 GCA_019236035.1 Verrucomicrobiota bacterium
GAATCCAGAGTGCGCTCTATCCGAGATCAGGGAGGGACTGCGGAATTTTTTCGTGCGGATGCGCTTGACCGAGAGTCACTGAAAGCCGCCCGCCAGGAATTGTCAAACCGGCTGGGTGTTCCGACGATTCTGGTAAACGCCGCCGGGGGAAACGACCCTCGGGTTACCGTAACACCCGAGCGGCCGTTCGAAGAAATCCGGGCAGATGACTGGCGAGAGAATTTCGATTTGAACCTTGTCGGCGGGGTACTGTTGCCCTGCCAGGAATTTGGGCCTGCGATGAAAGGAAATGGCCGAGGCAGCATTATTAACATTGCCAGCGTGTCGGCTCATCTCCCGCTCTCCCGTGTGGCTGCCTATTCTGCAGCTAAGGCCGCGCTGTTGAATCTCACCCTGTTTCTCGCCCGGGAATGGGCTCCATCGGGCGTCCGCGTTAATTCAATCACCCCCGGCTTTTTCTTTGGGGAACAAAACCGCCGTTTGCTCGTCAATGAGAATGGGTCGATTACTGCCCGCGGCCAAATGATTCTCGGGCATACCCCAATGGGACGGTTCGGAAAAGAAACTGAACTCGTCGGCGCAGCGGTGTTCCTCGCGAGTGAGCGGGCGAGCAGCTTCGTCACCGGTATTGACATCCGCATTGACGGCGGTTTTTTGTCGCAAACGATCTGAGCCTGCATCGCCCAAAAATCTCTGAAGATTTGTGAACGAATGCAGGCTAGACAGTTAAAAAGGTTGCATTGGAGATTCTTCAGACGAGCATCGTGCGAACGAGGATTAAGCTGCAATGAACTTCCCATATCGATTAGCCGCGATTGATCTGGATGGCACGCTCCTGGGACCGGACAAAACCATCAGTGCACAGAATGCCGCTGCCGTGCGAAAGCTGCGTGAAAACGCGGTTCAGGTGATCATTGCTTCCGGACGACGCCATCAGAACAGCGTTCGTTTTCAACGCCAGCTTGAGTTGAACGGACCGATCATTGCCTGCCAGGGTGGCCTCATCAGAGACGGTGAAAGCGGCAATGTCATTGAAGCGCATTTTCTGCCGCAAACCGTAGCGCGCGAAGTCGCCAATGAAGGAGAAACCCACGGCGTCCAAGTGATCTACTATCATTTGGATCACTTGTACGTCCCGGAACGGAACGACAGGTGGCTAGATCTTTACGAATCGCGAGTGGGGGAAAGGGCCGAAACCCTTCCGGATCTAGGTCAGCTTGATGGTCGTCGTGCCCTGAAGATCGTCTGGTATGGAGACCCTGCCATCCTCAAGAAGGTTCGCCCCGGGGTGTCTGTCCGATACAGTGAAAAGGCTGATGTGCTCTCGACTGAGCCAGAGAACCTTGAATTCATGCCACGTGGGATCAACAAGGCTACGGCTTTAGCAAAAGTTGCAGAGCAGCTTGGGGTACTCCGCGAGCAGGTAATGGCGTTTGGTGACGGCGAAAACGATGTCCAGATGCTCGCCTGGGCCGGTATGGGAGTGGCCATGCATCATGGGAACGCTGGCGCCATAGCCGCAGCCAAGCTGGTCAGCCCGCCCGGTCCGCCAGAAACCGCCTTCGCACGCGCGGTCGACGTTTTGCTCGCGGACAAAGTACCATAGGCTTCCAGCCTGTATTTTCGGCCGCGCGCAACGCGCCCCGACAGGCAGGATGCCTATGCCACCTTGCTGGCGCCCCCAACGGAGCCCGCACCAGAAACCTAATCCTTTAACTTGCTAAGACTTACCTACAACGGATAGTATGACCACTAGTCATGGCCACCTATATCTATGAAACGGTGCCCGATTCCCCCGAGGTCCCGGTGCGGCGGTTCGAAATCAAGCAAAGCATGAAGGACGCTCCGCTGACACGTGACCCGCAAACGGGCGAAAAAGTTCGCAGAGTCATTGCCGGGGGCCTCGGGATCCTGACAGGCGCTCGCTCGTCGCCGAAATCCACGTGTGGAACGGGCCGTTGCGGTTGCTGTTGAATGTATATCTCAGAAGATCAACCCGGGTTGTTTCAAGACCCGGTTAAACAGCCTCTTGGGTCGCGTCTGCCCGATTCGCTCAACGGGAGTGGAACACGCGTCAAGAACTACGTTCTGGATACAAATGTTCTGCTGCATGACCCACATTCGGTCTATCGGTTCGCAGACAACCACGTCTGGATCCCAGTCGATGTGCTCAGCGAGTTGGATAAATTTAAGAACGATCAGACGGAACGCGGCGCGAACGCGCGAACCGTTCATCGATTCTTGTCACGCTGCTTCAATCAAAACAGCAAGCTCGTCATGTACGGGGCCAAGACCCCTGGGGGCGGTACCATCCGTGTAGCGATCAACGAATTTCTTACCGCCGCAAAGATGAGCAAGGAACTGCGGCAATTTCAGCAGATTTTTCGGGACCTCGACAATCCTGACAACCGAATTCTCGCTCTCTGCCTGTACGTGAAGAGCAAATGCACCGAACGCACTATTCTGGTTACGAAGGATCTGAATATGCAGCTCAAGGCCCTGGCCATTGGGCTGGAAGCGCAAGACTACGAGAACGATAAGGTCGAGGTGGCGGACGTCGAGGGATATGGACAACGCACGATCGAGGTTGATCCGCACGCGCTGCAGCGTCTCGCCAGTTCGCGTGAGTTGACACTCAAAAACAAGGATACCGATGGATTACACCTCAATGAGTACGTCTTTCTTTCGGCGGGCGATAGCAAGCTCATAGCCGCGCGCCATATTGGGGACGGGATCTTCCGGCGCCTGAATCTACCCCACTCTCTTACCAATCCTCGCGGAGTACACTTGAAGCCGATGAACATGGGGCAGCAGTGTCTCCTGGATGCCTTGCTTGACCCCAATATCGCACTGGTTACCTGTTACGGCCAAGCCGGGACGGGAAAGACCCTGCTTGCGGTTGCTGCGGGGCTCCATCTTTTCTGGTCGAAGACCTTTAGCGGCCTTACGGTTAGCCGTCCAGTCGTAGCCATGGGTGAAACGCTTGGTTTTTTACCGGGTACGCTAAATGAGAAGATGAAGCCATGGCTGCAGTCGATTTATGATGCGTTTGAGTTGGTATTGCCGGCCAACCCGACAGCCGAAATGACTCGACGCCAGAAAAAATCGCGCGCACCCGAGATTCCACCGACGAACGGCGTCGGAATCCAATTAAAACCTTACGAGCAGCTGATCGAGCAAGGGATCGTCGAGATTGAGGCACTTTGTTATATCCGTGGACGGTCGATCCCTAACCGTTATTTTGTCCTGGACGAGGCGCAGCAACTGACACCGCTCGAGGCAAAGACTGTTGTCACCCGGATGTCAAAAGGTTCGAAGCTAGTCATGGTCGGGGATCCGGCGCAGATCGATAATCCGTACGTTGACAGCCGGTCGAACGGCTTGGTGTATACCCGGAACCGGCTGAAAGGCCAATCGATTGCAGCGCATGTTTGCCTGACAAAAGGCGAACGCAGCCCCTTGGCCGAAGCCGGGGCTACCCTGATGTAAGGACCCAGCCTGCATCGCTCACAAATCTCTGAAGATTTGTGAGCGATGCAGGCTAGGCGCAAGCCGCGTAATTATGCGACTGTCTCAAGCCTGAACATTTGACAAATTATGAACTACTCCCCCCTTACCCCACTCGACAATCGAGTCGCGGTCGTTACCGGAGGCGCACGCGGAATCGGGTTCGAAACCGTTAAGGCGCTCAAAGACAACGGCGCGCAAATTGTCATTGTCGACATCAATGCAGAAGCCGGCGAAAAGGCAGCCAAAGATCTAGGTGTAGAATTTCTACAAACGGATCTGACCAAGTCGGCCAATGTCGCGAAGCTGGCCGCTGACATCCGATCGAAGCATGGCCGCATCGATATCGCGTTTAACAACGCAGGAATCGCTGTCAATGTACCTTCAGAGCAATGTAGCGACGAGGAGTGGCACAGGGTCATCAATATCAACTTGCACGCGGTCTTCTATTGTTGCCGAGAATTCGGCAAGGTGATGCTCGAACAGGGGAAGGGTAGCATCATCAACACTGCCTCGATGTCCGGCGTCATTTCAAATACCCCTCAGCCGCAATCGGCCTACAATGTCTCGAAGGCGGGCGTGATCATGCTCACCAAATCACTCGCCGGCGAGTGGGCGAAGCGCGGGGTTCGCGTGAACAGTGTTTCGCCGGGTTACATCGGCACGGAAATGACGAAGATTGGGATGTCGAACCAGGAGTGGTACGCTGAGTGGCTCAAGTTCACGCCGATGGGCCGAGTTGGCGAGCCGCGCGAGGTAGCGAGCGTAGTGGTTTTTCTGGCGTCAGACGCGAGCAGCTATTTCACCGGAAGTAATCTGGTGGTCGATGGCGGTTATACCTGTTGGTGATTCTAAGACAGGAGTCAGGAGTTCAGGAATCGCAGGAGTTAAAGAATGGGGACCCGGCGTGGTTCTGATTTGATTGATCCAGGTCCAGAACCTCGAGCCGTGGAATCGCCATGAGCTGCGGGCTGGCGCTGGAGGGCTACGCTTCGCCGTAGCAGCCACCGCTGAAGAGCTCGGCTTCACCAATTGCTTTAGCCAGACCTTCTTGCTGTTCCTGCCGGTTACGCGCTGGCCGCTACGACGGAGCTTCAGCCCTCGAGCGAAAAAAAATGGGCGGCCGAAGCCACCCATTCTGCAACTCCTGAACTCCTGTAACTCCTGAACTCCTGGCTCAGAAGTCGTATTTGTCCACGTCGTCCTTGGTGAAAACATGGGGCGGACCAAGGAGAATTTGGCTGCCATTGATCACCTTAAGTTTGCCCAGCTTGCCGGCATCAAGTTCGGTATCGCCAGGCTTCAGCTTCCCATCGATAACCGCGCGCATAGCGTAAGCAGCAGCATACCCCAGATCGACCGGATTCCACAGGATATCGCTTTTAACTGCACCGTTTTTGAAAAACGGCTTCATCTGATTCGGGGTAGACTGGCCCACCACCGCGATTTTGCCTATTAGGTTGGCCTGCGTGATGGCGTCGGCGGCGCCCGGAAAAGCCACGCTAGAGAGGCCGATAATCCCTTTGACATTGGGGTAAGCCTTAAGAATCTGGCCAGTGATCTTAAAGGCCAGCTGTTGGTCTTCCTCAGCAGGAAGGATCGTTACAAGGTTTAGCTTCGGATAAGCCGACGCAATGTACTTCTTGATTTCTGCGATCCAGGCGTTTTGACCGGCGGCGGTCATCGAGCTGGTCACGATAGCAAAATCGGCTGCCGGTCCAATTTCGGCCACGAGAGAATCGATATCCGCCTTCGCCACTCCTTCCGGCGTGCACATTTGCGCAAACCATTCGCGCGCATCTGGCTCCGACTCTGCATCATATCCAATGACGTGAATGCCGGCTTTCAGGGCTTTCCGGAGCACCGGCGAGATTGCGACGGGATCATTAGCGGCAAAAAAGATGCCATCCACACCACGAGAAATGGCGTTATCGATAAATTCGATTTGCTTCTGGATGTCGCCTACGGTCGGAGCGTCGGTGGTTACTTCGG
Source organism: Verrucomicrobiota bacterium (assembly GCA_019236035.1). Lineage (GTDB taxonomy): Bacteria > Verrucomicrobiota > Verrucomicrobiia > Chthoniobacterales > JAFAMB01 > JAFAMB01. The sequence goes on from JAFAJU010000109.1 coordinate 5,500, forward strand.
TGGGCAGACCGCTTTTGGTCAGATCCGCGCATCCTTCGGCGATTCCTTTGGCCGTGGCGTTGAAGTAGCCGATCCCGATGAGTTTCGGTATGTCGGCCAGCACAACCTTCTTGCCCTTCAGATCCTTGGGATTAGTGGGCTGTCCACCGTTATAGGGCGTATCGGCCCCGAAGGCCGTTGCACTTAGAGCCGCAACCAAAAGAATTAATGTTTTGGCTAATTTATGTGGTCTCATTAGGTTCATGTTGGATTGGGGGGGTTCTGGT
>JAFAJU010000214.1 GCA_019236035.1 Verrucomicrobiota bacterium
GGCCTACGACTACGTGACAAAGCCCATTAAGTCGGACGAATTGCAACTCGTGATTCAGCGGGCCTTGGCGTACCAGGCTCTTTTGCGTGAGACGAATATGCCCGGGCGCGGTTCGCATGATCAATACGGATTCGAGAATCTGGTTGGTGCAAGCAGGAGAATGCAGGCGATTTACAGACTGATCGTGAAGATCGCTGACACGGACAGCACAATTCTGATTCAGGGTGAGAGCGGGACCGGAAAAGAAGCGGTTGCGCACGCGTTGCATGACAATAGCTCGCGTCGGGGCCAGCCGTTTATTACAGTTAATTGCAGCGCGCTGCCGGAAAGCCTGCTCGAATCTGAGCTCTTCGGCCACAACAAAGACGCCTTTCCCGGTGCTGTTGCCGATAAGACCAGTTTGTTCGAGGAGGCCAACAACGGCACGCTGTTCGTGGACGAGGTCAATGCCATGTCCCCGCATTTACAGACCAAGCTGTTCCGGGCGCTGCAGGAACGTCAAATCCGGCGGTTGGGCGATACCAAACACATACCGGTCAATGTCAGACTGATAGCCGCTTCAAACGAATCGCTGAGGGCCAAGACCAGAAACGGGGGATTCCGGGAAGATCTCTATTTTCGGCTCGCGGTCATCCCGATCGAAATCCCACCGCTACGCGAACGGATGGAGGACGTGCCGTTACTGGTTAATTGGTTTCTGCAGAGGTATGCGACTCAATCAGGCACCGAACAGAAAGAAATCGACACGGCTGCGATGGAGCGCTTGCTTCGGTACACCTGGCCTGGGAACGTGCGTGAACTAGAGAACGCCGTGGAGAGAGCATGCGCGCTCAGCGAGGCGGGAGTGATTCGTCCATCAGATCTGCCACCCCATGTTCTGAGTGAAACAGGAATTTTCGAAGCGCCTAGCGATTCCGAGTGGCGTGTCGGCCAGCCACTGGATCACTTCGTCCGCAAACAGGAGCGGAAGTACATCGAGATGACTCTCAAGTTCAACCAGGGATCTCGAGAAAAAACCGCGAGTATGCTGGGGATCAGTATCGCAACGCTGTACAGAAAACTCGATCTGAAGCATCACCGCGGATAGCAGGTAGCGTTTAGCATTTCTGGTTTCTCCGTTCTCGGTTCTCGCTAGGGCGAGGCTCCGCCCGAGCCGTGGCACGTGATATAATCCTGCCCTTGGGTAACGTCACGTGCCGCCGGTTAGCGCCGGAGTCGGATTAGAAAAAACCGAAAAGACGGTTTTGAGACGTGCGGCGCCGGTCGCGCGGGAGCGCGCCCCTACCGGCTCACACGAGAAACAGCCTCCTACATTCTGCCTTCTTGCAGTTCGCCCGCCGCTCTTCTAAAATGAGGGTTTGGTGGCATAACAGTTTCTCGTATGGCAGGTCCGGGGATCCATCAGTTCCAAAATCTGACGATGCAGCAGGTGCTCGCGCCTCAGCTGCAACAAAGCCTTCACATATTGCAGGCTCCAGCCTTGGAGCTCCGAAACATCGTTCAGCAGGAACTGCAGACGAATCCAGTTCTGGAAGAAGAAATCGGCACCTTTGAGTCGGAGGAGCGGGCAAAGGATGATCGAGAGTTCGAGGAAGAGTTCGAGCGGCTCGCAAAATTGGACGAGGAATGGCGGGATTACATGTCTCAAAATGTCAGTTACTCGTCGAGAAACCCTGAGGACGAAGAGCGGCGGCAGTTTTTCTTCGACTCGATTGCCAGTCAAGAGACGCTGCAACATCACCTCTGGGAGCAACTGAACACGGCCGACGTGAGCGGATCACAGCGGGAGGCGGCAGAACTGATCATCGGCAACATCGACGATTTCGGTTTCCTCCAGGGCTCTTTGGAGGAGATCTCCCAGAATACAGGGCATCCTTTGGGAGAGCTCGAGGAAATGCTCAGTCTTATTCAGACGTTCCATCCGGTCGGCGTTGGCACTCGAAACCTCCGGGAATGTCTGCTCATTCAGCTGCGCCGGCTGGGTAAGGAGCACAGCCTTGAATATCAGATCGTAGACGAATACCTTGAAGATCTCGGCCGAAAGCGATTACCGGAATTGGCGCGCAGGCTGGCTGTCTCTGTTGAGCAAGTTCAAAAGGCTGCCAACTTCATTTCCACGCTCGATCCGAAACCGGGCCAAATCTTTACACCAGATCCGAATAACTACGTCCTGCCTGATGTCAGCGTGGACAAGGTTGGGGACGAGTACACGGTTTCGCTTAATTCGGATCAAATTCCGCACTTACGGATCAGCAAAACCTATAAAGACTTGATGACGCAGGGAGCCAATGGGACAGATGTACGGGATTACATCCGGGAGAAGATCCGGAGTGGAAAGTTCCTGATCAAGAGCATCCACCAACGACAGCAGACGATCTTGAACATCGCGAACGAAATCGTTAAGCGGCAAAGTGAATTCCTGGAGAATGGAACCGCTTATCTCAAGCCGATGACGATGGTGCAAATTGCTGAGGCAGTGGGTGTCCATGAGACAACGGTCAGCCGTGCCATCTCCGGGAAATACATGGCAACTCCGCAAGGGGTGTTTGAGATGAAGTATTTCTTTACTCCTGGATATCAGACAGCCGCCGGGGCCGCTCTTAGCAACACGAGCGTGAAAGAGGCTATTTCTGACATGGTCCGCAATGAAGATGCTCGGAACCCGCTGAGCGATAAAGAAATTGTGGACGTCCTTTCTGATCGCGGTATACCGATTGCTCGACGAACGGTTGCCAAGTATCGAGCAGAGCTGAACATTCTTCCGAGCAACCTTCGGAAGCAGTACTAATTCGGTGCACCGCATATTTTTGTTAGTATGTGCCTTTTTTGTGTCGAGCCATGCGGCTTGGTCCAGGCCATTCAACTTCCAAACCGATACGTTCGCTTTCGCGAACCAGACCTACTTTGATTACAAACCGGTTTCGGACACCGAGATAAAAATCAGTCGAAGAAGGGGATACTTAGCTGATTATTCCCGCCACTGTTTCCAGTTGTGCCGGGCGGTTCTCCAGTTTTACCAGTTCGCGGAATTTCGCCCTGATCTGCCGAAGGTCACTGAGTCGGACTATCAGCAGCTGATCCGGAGAGTGAGCAAGATTCCGGCCTGGAGTTCCGCTCCACGAGAAAAAGTAGTTTTCCCCGGATATAAGGATCTGCACAGCTTTTCCTCAGAGCATAGCCTGACACTGGAAAAGAATCTCGGCGTCTGGTGGCCTTCCTATTGGAGAATCGGCAACTGGCGAATCGTTTTTCCGGCCCCGCGTTCGGGACAGGAACGCGTGGCAAATTGGTTGCGAAACGAATTGGATGCGGGCCGCATCAGAGCCGTTTATATTACCCGTTTTAAACCCATCAACCACTGCCTGATTCCCTATCACTACACACCGGAATCAAACGGCGACCTCATCTTTGACGTTTACGACGCGAACCAGCCAGGACAACTTGTGCACCTGACCTATCGCGCATCGACGCGAAGCTTTTACCTGGATAAGACCTGGTACTATAGACTCGGCCTCGTCACCGCCTTGCGACTTTATGTGTCGCCCTTGTTCTGAACTCCCAAATTGAAAACGCAAATCTTACTTCGCCAGAACGAGCAATGCCGTCTAGATTGAATCTCCAAGCGACCAACTTTTCGGTGCGCCAAAACAACGCAAGACGTGTCCAAGCGAGTATATGCCTTTCCTCAATTGGTTTAGGAAAAAGTCCACGAGCACGGAGGCCGAACCCAAGGCTTCCAGCGCTGATAAATCCAGCCCGGAACCGACTACCGTTATAGAAACGGCGTCCGGAAATTCAGAACAAGCCAGCGTACCTGACACGCCGTCAACCGAGCAACAATTGACCGAAACACCGGTCATTCCCCTCTCTGCGGCTGCCCCACCGGAGCCGAAAACGAGCTCAACAGCGGAACCGGCGTCGACTCCGCATCTATCCGTTCCACTTGGAGCCTTTTACGAAAAGTTGCCACCCCATCTACTTGCGTCGATCAGACCGGACTTGAAGCGATTGATCCAGATCGCCCCGGAAGATATTGTTATAGAAGAAAACGCTGAAGAGGCGACGGTCCCTCTCTCAATTCTCAGCCTATCGTGTCCGGATATTTTCGTGCGCCCGGTCGCGGCTTCCGATGAGATCCCGATAACCTTTTCTTTGAGCGGCCCGGTAGCGGCGTCAGCCGCTGAATCATCGCAACAACCTGAGGCGCAGCCACTGAAGACTGCTGCTCCGCCGGAGCCTGGAAGCCTGGTAGTTCCAGCCGACACCAGGCCGGAAGAAGGATCAAAAATGGGCGAGCCTCACCCGATCAAAGAACAGCTCACAGAGAGCGGATCCCCGACCAGGCCCGATGAAATAGAGAGCGTGGAACGACAGCCGGCGCCAACCGTCAGGGCGACCACTGCAAGCGGCAAAATCAACCTTCGCGATGTAACTGTGCCTGTAGACGAGCTCATTCGGCTCCGAGAGTCCGCAGCAGGGGCTAAACCTTTAGCTTCAGCGTCTAGCGGAACTGAATTCAGTGGGCATACCAGCAGCGCCGAAAAGGAAATCAGACTCCGGCTCCAGTCCGTTCTCTCCAATTTGCCACCTGGTCTTGAACAACCTTCGATCCAGGACCTGAGCGGAACAGAAACTGAAATTGTTTTGCCTCTGGACCTGATTCAACCACAACTGGCTCAAGGTCGGGTTGTCGTTTCCGCTGCTACGTTCTGCAAGGCCTTACCGGACGATTTGAAGCCCCACTTTGAAGCCATTGAACCCAGCACGGAGATTCCGATCCCGTTGCGCGAGATCTTTTTGGGTCTTCCGCACGAGGCCATCAAGCTGAGAGAGGATCAAGAGATGGTTCATCCTCAGGAAACAATTCAGACCCCGTTCAGGGCGCACGCCGAGGAGGATGCCAAGCGTTTTGGTCTGGAACAAGTCAAGGTCAACTCTGAAAGGCTGCAGGCGATATTCTTGACAGACGAGACCTTGGATTTACCCAAAACAATCACAAAGGTGGGTGAATTGCCCGGCCTTCGATCATGCCTCCTGAATACCACGGACGGACTTAAACTCGCGGGAGGCCTCGATAGTCCAGACCAAGAGCAAGCGGTCTCAGTCCTCGCGCCCGAATTGTTTAAGGAGGCGCGATCTAAGTTGGCGGAAATGCAGTTTGGAGCGTTGGAGACGATCACCTTACATTGCGGCAGGGATCAATTGAGTACGTTCCTGCAGGGGAAACTTTGTTTGACCGTCCTCCATGACAACCGCCCGTTCAAGCCGGGCATACGGGAAAAGGTCCAAGCGGTGATGAACGAGCTTGTGCTCTGAGCAGATCCGAAACGGAGCTATAGGACGAGCCAATGCCAACGATCAACTACGCCGCCAAGGAGATCCAATTCAAGATCGTGTACTGCGGAGCCGCGCTCTGTGGAAAGACCACCAACCTAGTGTATATCCATTCCCGAATCGCGCCCGCGCACAGAGGCGACCTAGTGTCGCTGGCCACGGCGGCCGATCGAACATTGTTTTTTGATTTTCTACCTTTGAGCGCTGTCATACTCCAAGGGTTCAAAACCAAATTCCAGCTATACACCGTCCCTGGGCAGGTCATCTACAACGCGACCCGCCAACTGGTATTGCGGAATGTCGACGGGGTTGTTTTCGTGGCGGACTCCCAGTGGGACAAGATGGAAGAAAACGTTGAGAGCTTCCGCAATCTTGAGCAAAACCTCCAAAAGCAAAGTCTTTCACTGGATGCGGTTCCGTACGTCCTACAGTTAAACAAACGAGACCTTCAAGACGTAGCTCCGACAAACTACCTCCAATACCTGCTAAACAACCGGAAAAGGCGGGTGCAAAGTTTCGAATCCATAGCCACCACGGGTGTAAATGTCTTTTCGACGTTGGACGCGGTCACGCAGGTGCTCTTGCACAAGTTTAACCGGGAACGAGGACAACTCCTAGCGGTACCTGGAGGTGGGGGACGCTGAGTGGCAGTGCCAGTGCCAGTGCCAGTGCCAGTGCCAGTGCCAGTGCCAGTGCCAGTGCCAGTGCCAGTGGTGAGAGTGAATGTAGCACGGGCGTCTCGCCCGTGATCGGAGGCGCTCCCGCGCGTCCGACGTAGGCGAACCGCCTCGGTTTGCTCGCGGCTTCGAAGAGTGCAAAGCGGGACGCTTCGCCTACTTTGCGCTCCGGTACCACGCCGTCACGCGGGAGCGTGTCCCCAAGCTAATGCCACGCCGGACGCGGGGGAGCGCCTCCCATCACAGGCGAGACGCCCGTGCCACATTCACTGACACTGACACTGGCACTGACACTCTCTTGCAGCCAGCTCGATGCTCATCTATTAGTTCCCGATGATCGACTACATGCAAAAAGGGGGGCCATTGATGTGGCTCATCCTGGTTTGTAGCGTTGTTTCCATTGCTGTCTTTGCCGAGCGACTGCTTTACTTCCATCGTGCGACCATTAACCTGGGCGAATTGCTTCAGGGTCTGTCCAATTTAATCAGGAGACGGAACCTGGCAGAAGCACGCGTTGAATGTCAGGCAACGTCTGTGCCTGTGACTCGAGTTATCCATGCGGCGCTCATCCGGCACCGGCTACCGCGAGCGGAACTGCGGGAGATTGTTAAAGAGGCCGGGCAGCTGGAAGTCCCTCGGCTAGAGCGGAATCTCGGCATTCTCATCGCCATCGGCTACATCTGCCCGCTCATCGGGTTACTAGGTACGGTCACCGGTCTGATTCAGGCATTTGTACAATTGTCCGCTAATAACGGTTACGCGACTCTGGCGGATGTTTCGGGAGGGGTCTACCAGAGTCTGTTGACCACTGCCGCCGGCCTAGTCGTGGCCATTCCAACCATCCTCGCTTATTGCCACCTCTCTGCGCGCCTGAACGCTCTGCTTCACGACATGGAACGAGCCGGGATCGAAGTGGTCAACCTGCTTTCCGAGAGCGAAACCGACTCTTCCATTATTGAATTCGCTCCCGAGTCACCCGCGGCCAGAGAGCATCGATGAAACTGACCAGATCAATTCACCTGAATCCTTTCCTGATCTTCATCATTCCGTTGGTGGATCTCTTTTTCCTGCTGCTGCTGCTTTTCCTCATCAGTTCCACCTTTCTGCTCCATCCCGGAATCAATGTGAATCTCCCCTTCTCCAAGTTCACGCTCGGGCCGCAAAATAATCCGGTGATTGTTAGCATTACAGCGGGCCCTTTTCCGCTGATTTACTACCGCGATCAACAGATAAGGCTAGAGGAGCTTGCACGCCGGTTGGCAGAAGATCATGCCGCGGATCGCTCGATTATAATCCAGGCTGATCGTCTGACCCCACAAGGATCTGTCATCGAGATCATGAATCTTTGCCTGGAAAAGGGTTATTCGGTCGTACTAGCGACGTCGCCACAAAAATGAGTCAGCCGGAAGCGCGCTTTATCTTCGATTGGCGAAGAAGCCGATGGGATTATAGACTGCCTCTGCTGATCGCACTCTCGCTCTTCGGGCACATTTTCTGCCTTTATGTTTTCCACGTCGTCTATCCAACGACCACAGC
>JAFAJU010000523.1 GCA_019236035.1 Verrucomicrobiota bacterium
CTTTGCAGCCCCGGTCCTCAGGGCCTTCTCTTCAAGCCCTTCGAGTTCCTCTTCCTGACCGATGTCTGCGCAGAACGCGATAACCTCCGCTGCGTAGGTCTCCTTTATCCATTTCAGGATCACCGACGTATCCAGTCCTCCGGAATAGGCGACGACGATTTTCATGGCGCCAGCACCAATACACGTCCAAATGCGATTCGTCGAGCTTTCTAGCCCGCAATGAGCGCGTCGATTTTCACACCGCGTGATTCTTACGGGCTAGCGTGATATGCGGTTCCTTCAAATAGATGGGCTCGAGCACGGATCGGAAACTCTCCCGGCATCCAATTAGGTATTCCGCCCGCGGACGAAGAACGGGTAGATCGGTACAGCCAGACACAGGACCAATCGAGAATACAGGCTTGGCTCTCAATGCTGGAAGCAAGGAGTGAAACTCTTCTATCGGCAACAGTTCCGGGCCCCGGACCAGTCGCCTGCCCTCGATTCCGGCCAGGAACACCGAACCAAGTCTGGCATCGCCAACGACGTGGTATGAGGTCTCCTCATAGCCGAGAACGGACGGACATCCGTAGGCTGGGCATCGCAACGCCAATTGCAGCCCAATGGCAGTAGCCGCCGCTACCCGGAGTCCGGTGTAAGAGCCAGGCCCGATTCCGACAACGATTTCATCCGGAGCACCCAATTCCAGAAAAACCTCCTGCACCGCCAACGAAAGCTGTCCTGCCTTTGAGAATTCTCGCCGTATCAAGACGCCGCCCGCCTCGGCAACCGCCAGGCTTCCGCTCTCGGTCGAGTTCTCAATTAAGAGACTCTTCACCAGACGATCGTCCTTCTATCCTGGTCATGAATAGTAAACCGAATCGAAACCGTATCTTGCGGCAGACGTTTCGGAAACTTATCCCCCCATTCAATCGCGCAAACACCGCCGGCCGCGAGATAATCTTCAAATCCCAGTTCGTCCAATTCGCCTTCCTCATTGAGACGATAGAAGTCCATATGAAAAAGTGCCAGCCGACCTCCCTGATACTCGTGCACAAGCGTAAAGGTCGGGCTCGTGACTTCATCGTTGGTCCCGAGCCCGGTTGCAAGGCCCTTCACGAACTCTGTCTTTCCGGCTCCGAGATCACCGATCAGGCTCAAGACCGTCCCTGCCCGCAGGTGTCTGGCAAACTCAGCAGCAATCAGTCGGGTCTCGCCCGGGTTTGCTGTCACGCGATGACTCGGCGGCCCTGTTTTCATCGCGCGAAATGATCATAGCCCTTTCCGATAAACTGGCTCGGGCCATTTTCCACAAGACGGCCAATACCGGTCAATCGCAGTTTCGGAAACGTCGTTCGCCATCCCGCCTCCAGCTTCCGTTTCGCGCCCGGCGGCACGGCAAAGAGCAATTCGTAGTCTTCGCCGTCTTGCAAACCGTTTTCGAGGCTGCAACCCTGGTGGAGCGGAAGAGTTGCCAAGTCTACTTCAAAGCCGACTCGGCTCGCCCTCGCCAGCCGGGGCAGATCGCTGGCGAGACCATCGCTGAGGTCCATCATTGCGTGCACGGGGAATTGCTGGACGAGCCAGCGAGCTTCGGCGACGCGGGGACGAAATCGCAGGTGTCTGCCCGCGATAGATCCGCCTAATTTCCCCGTGACGTATAACAAGTCATCTTTCTGCCCACCAGAACGGCTCGCATACCTCCCTCCGGCTACCGTTCCGGTCACTGTAACCGACAAAAAGACCGGGCCTGGCGACTTCGCGGTCTCCCCACCTACCACATTGACCGCGTACGATTTAGCAGCCGTCTGTAAGCCAAGATAAACCCGCTTGAGCCAGGTGAATTCCGTGTCCGGACGAACCGCTAATGTCACCAAAGCGTCCAATGGTGTCCCCCCCATCGCGGCAATGTCGCTGATAGATCGACAGATCGCCTTCCAGCCGATCCATTTGGGGTCTGCATCGGGCAAAAAGTGTATCCCCTCGATAATGCAATCAGACTTCAATAGCTGCAGGTCACCGGTCGTTTCGACGACCGCGCAATCATCTCCGGCGCCCAACCTGACCCTGCTGTCCAGACGCAACGACCGGGTCAGTTGAGCCACCACAGCGTCTTCCCCAAGTTCGTCCAGCTTCATCTGGTCGCGAAAAAGACCCCTACGAGAGTGACACTGTTGAAGAGCGCGTGCATGGCCATCGGGACCAGCAGCGAGCCGGACAGTTCGTAAGCGAGCGTCAACACGCAAGCCAGCAAAAAGAGAGGCAGCAAAGAAGGCGCATGCAGGTGAACTAGCGCAAAGGCAATCCCGGTAAATACCAGAGCCGGTACCGCTCCTGCGTATCGCTTCAGAACTCCATACAGGAACCCGCGAAAAACGAACTCTTCTGCCAACGGAGCTATGACCACCGCCAACAGACTTATCGGAATCCTTCTGGTTGGCTCCGCCACTTGCTCAAACAGCTGGATGATTTGCTGGGAGTCCTTTTGCGGATCGGTGTGCATAAGACTCGAGACCACCGCGCTACTGGCTAGAATCAGCGGGAATGCGGCAATTAAGAGCCCTGCGCCCCAAATGAAAACCTTCAAGAAGCCGAGGCGGTCGAATCCAAAAAGCTCGCTCGGACGCATCCCGCGAAACAGGAAAGACAGTAAGATCGTTCCGATGATGAACGTCCAGAATCCCAGCTGCACAACAACTAATAAAGTTGTGTCAATCTTCGCCGGCAAAAGGCCCCCTTGGGCCCGGAGATTTTGTAAACACTGCAGGGCGAATATCACTATGCAGCCGAGCGCCAGATAGCCGTCTGGTCGTGCGAAACGGTCAGTGACGACTTTCCCGCCACCTGAGACATAAATGAACCTGAAAATCCGAAGGTAGATCGCGGCACTGGCGCCAACCAATAAAGCGAGAATCAAAACAGTGATAAAATCCATCAAATAGTGCGCGCAACCTACACGGGAACCGCAAACGTTTCAAAGCGCGGGAGCACGCCCCTTGTCATCTAGGGATTTGTGAGCGATGCAGACCATCGCCATGCGCGCCGTTATCCAACGCGTCCTTCGCGCCTCGGTTGAGGTCGAACAAAAAATTGTGAGCCGAATCGATCAAGGACTCCTGATCTTACTAGGTGTCGAATCGACCGATGTCCGCGAAGATGTCGTCTGGTTAGCGAGTAAGATAGCGCGCCTGCGTATTTTCCAGGACGACAGCGGCGCCATGAATCACTCCGTGCAAGATATCGGAGGAGATCTCCTGGTGGTTAGCCAGTTCACATTGTTCGCCAGCACTCGAAAAGGGAATCGGCCATCGTTTATTGCCGCAGCCGCTCCTGAGCTAGCCTTGCAACGCTATGAAGAGTTCTGCCAGCAACTCGAGACCGAGACCTCTCAGCCGGTGGGCCGGGGCATTTTCGGCGAACACATGAAAATTGATCTGCTCAATGACGGCCCGGTGACCATCTGCATCGATACCAAAAGAAAGGAATAAGCCTGCAGCGCACACAAATCCTTAGAGATTTGTGTGCGCTGCAGGCTCCATGGTTCCCTTGAACTTAGGCGGCTCC
>JAFAJU010000463.1 GCA_019236035.1 Verrucomicrobiota bacterium
TCAACCCGACCTGCACTCGCGCGCCCTCGGCATCCTACCACGCACTTCGGAAATATTCCGCAGCTGGGGAATTTACGAACGATTCGTGTCGGAAGGTACGTTGCTGACCAAAGTCAGTTTCTGGGTTGTCGGTCAAACAAAGCCCGCTGGCGAATTGGACCTCAGCACTTTTGCCCAGCTCAGTGCCGTACCCGGATTTTTGATCTTGCCGCAGGATCGCACCGAGGCCCTGTTGCTGGACGCCGTGCGGGCCACGGGGTTGACTAATGCGCTTCTCGGCCACAAAGCAATCGGTTTCGAGCAAGACGCCAACGGCGTTTCGGTCGACGTATTGGACCCGAGTGGCGCGATTCGACCTTATCGTGGTCAATATCTTGTCGGTTGCGATAGCGCTCACAGTACCGTTCGCAGAGCCCTCGGGTGGGAATTGGAGGGAAAAACCTATCCAACTCGAATCATGCTGATCGATATCCGCATCCGGGACGAAAGGGACCAGCTTTCTTCTCCGCTTTTCGCTCCGCTTAAAGGACACGTTTTGGCGACTTTGCGTTATCGGCCAGAGCATTGGCGCATCATATCGACACTCGAGCACAATGAAACCGAAAGTACCGCTCTCGAGAGCTCCGCTATCGACGCTCGGGTCAACCAACTTTTCGGCGCCGGTTCCTATGAGCTTCTCTGGTCCAATGTTTTCCAAATCCATTGCCGCACCAGCCCTCACTTTTGGCAGGATCGCGTGCTTATTGCAGGTGATGCAGCGCACCTCAACAGTCCCGCCGGGGGCCAAGGAATGAATAGCGGTATCCAAGACGCGCACAATCTGGCTTGGAAACTTGCCCGGGTGCTCGCCGGTGCAAAGGCGCATCCCCTGCTCGCTTCGTATGAAGCCGAGCGCCGCGAAGCGGTTATCAAGAATGTTGATCGCTACACCGATGCCCTCACCCGGTTCGGATTGCTCGCGCCGGGTTTTGTACAGAGGGCCTTTCGTGGCTTAGTGCGTGCCGTTCCGCGGCTGGGCTTAATGTCATATTTAGCTCCAAAGATGGGTATGCTCGATACGACTTACCGGCACTCGCCTCTATTGTCTGGAAACGGGGCGTGGGTCGGAAGACGTGCACCTGACGGCGATTTGATTGCGCCCGATGGCAGCTCCGTCCGGCTGTTGGATTTGGCAGGTCCGCAACCGCTTTTGCTGCTCTTTGATGACGGGAGGTTACCAGGCTGGGACGTCAGTCAAGTTGCCGCATACTTCAGAAACATCTGCGACCTGAACATTGTATTGCTTTCCTCCATCGATGCGCCCATCCGGGCCGGTGCTTACCGCGACGGATCGAATGGGGCGCTTTGGAACTCGTGGAAAATCACTGGAGGCGCAACTGCGCTAGTCCGCCCCGACGGGCATGTCGGATGGATGGGCCGTCGTCCGCTGGCCGCTGAACTAGAACGAGGCGTACGGCAAGCGCTCGGCTCGTAGGCTCAAACGGGAGCTCTGTTCACGGTGCCCAGACATGCATCGCCGGTCGCGCGGGAGCGCGCCCCTACCATTGATGCCACCGGCGGTACCCATGGTAATAGCCATAGTGCCGGTGCCAGTAGTACGGGCGATAATATCCGTAGTACCCGTAGCCTGGCCCGTAGTAACCGTAACCTGGCCCGTAATATCCGGAATATGGATAATAGTACGGGTCATAATAAACCGGACCGGGAACGCCAAAGCCGAAACTAAAGCTGACGTGGGCCTGCGCTCTTGGCTCGGAGACGAACGTCAAAGTGCAAACCGCAGCCAAAAGAAGTAGAATCCTTTTCATAGACTGAAGAATTAGACGAAGCAAAATCGCTATTTCTTCGACCAACGGCTTCTTGCCTTCTTGAGCTCGTGACTTCTTTTAAGCTAGTGCACCCGTCTCGCATGTAATGGTGACGTCGCCGCAGGTCAGTTGGCTGTTTTTCAAGGCGGTCCGAGCCGGACTGGCGGTAACGAAGCGCCCATATCTGGACTCATACGGGTCGAGCGAGCAACGCGGAAAAACAGCCAACTGGCCGCGGCCCGGAGGGTTGCGTTGAAAATGGGCCGGCGGCTGCGTTGATTGTGGGTTACGTATCGATTTAGATATGCGCCCTCTACCGCCAGTCCGGCTCGGACCGCCTTGCCGACGGCCCATTTTGAACGCAACGACGTCACCATTATATACGAGACGGTGCACTAAAGGCGAACTAAGAGCCTCCGGATGAACCACGTAGCGCATCGTAACGGCACTAGGATCAAAATCAGGAGCGGAGCCAAGACGCATCCGCAACATCCGCAACCCGGTCGCGGGTCGGACCAATACGCGGCATAAAACATCCGGGGCCGTCGTCGGAAACGGAATCCCATTATCTAAGAGGGTCTCCTATCCGTTACCTGGTGGCGTGTAGTGAACGTGCTTTTTCATCGCCTGATCAATCTCTTCCGGCGTTAGAAGTTCTATCGTTTTCATTCGTGTTGCGCCGGCTCCGGCGACGGCCAGCGAGATTGCCGCCGCGGTTAGGTTGTCCGGCACGTCAAGAATGAGATATGCGTCGTTTTCGCCGAACGCGAAATAGAACGCCTCGAGATGCCCGCCTAGACTTTTCAGCAGTTTTTCGACGACAGTCCGTCGCGAGACACCCCCAGCCTTGGTCAGGCCTTTTATTCCTTCAGATGTATAGGAAGCTACGGCCAAATACTTGGGCATAGATCAGCTCCACAGAACGGCTACTCAGAAATCCGGCACCCACACACGAAAGCGCACTGGATTCGACTCGGAAAGGAGCTTAAGAGCCGCTTTCGGTCAAAGCAAGCAACAAAAGGAAACCACGTCTCGGACAACGGGCGGCTCCCGTGGGCGAAGCGTCCCCGCTTTGCCATCTTCAGAACCGAGCAAACCGAGACGGTTCGCTTACGTCGTCGCGCTTGCGCGTCCACATCAAAACGAACACGCAACCCACGGGCCCTCCCGGCGCCTGATTTCTCTCCGCTTAGCGCGAAGGATGCGTCGGCATCAACACATCTTCGGTCACCCTCAATGGATGTGTCGGCATCAGCACATCCTCGTTCGTTTGCCGCGGATGCGTCGGCATCAAAATATCAGCATGGGGACTTCCGCAACTGGATACAAGGAATCGGTTTATTCTTGGCAGATTTGGAACGGAAACGGCCCGGGCTGGCGGATTCGCCGCGAAGGCGGAGCTCGCGTAAAATATGATTATTATGGAAAAAGCAAGATTCTTCATACTGCTCTAGCAAGTACAACAATTCTGCTTGACCGCGAGCAGATTTTGCGACTCCAGATTTTCGCAACAACGATTAAGCGGTGCTAAAGTATTGCGCAAATATTCCGTAATTTACAAAGAAGTCGTATGGCAACAGGACGCGTTATGACAACACAGAACGCAATAATGACGGTTATTTGTGTCGCCCTCGTTATGGTTGTGCGCCAAAGCTCTGCCCAAACACCCTATGACGCCGAAGCACGAATCGCGCTGGCCAACGAGATAAATCAAACGTACGGCAACCTCGTCAGTCCTTCGTTTTCGATCACTGAGCTTTTTGATATCAAAAACCGCTTGGACAAAGCGGATAGTATCGCCCAGAAATATGGCGTTGACCTCGACTACCGGCAGCACACCTTTGTCGAGCTCTGCGACATCGAGAGTCGCATTGAATTGGCCGGTGAAATTAATCGCCGCTACAGCCAGAATCTGGACTGGAGGCAGTATGGGTATCGGCAATTACTCGAAATCGAAGAGCAACTGAAATCTGAGGCGCAGCCGCTGAAGAACTAAGCTCGGGTTCTAAATGGCCCATCTTGCCCTGGTAATAGGGCGACTCCCCCAACAATATCGGCCGTCGGCCCGGTAGGGATGCGCTCCCGCTGGTAGGGTCGCGCTCCGGGCGTGCGCGTTCTTGGACGTGCCACGCCGGTCACGCGGGAGCGTGCCGCTACCGGACCGTTGTTCATGGGCAAGGACACCATGCACTTTCCCGGCCGGCTGAACGCGTCGCGCTCGAAGTGCTCGCGGCCAACAATGTAGACGTATTCATCCAGCGCGATGACGGCTTTACGCCGACGCCGGTCATTTCACGCGCTATCCTGACGCATAATCGGGGACGATCGGATACTCTGGCCGACGGGATCGTCATAACTCCGTCGCACAACCCGCCGAACGACGGAGGCTTCAAATACAACCCGCCCAATGGCGGTCCAGCCGACACCGATGTGACCGATTGGATTCAAGATCGTGCCAACGAACTGCTGCGTGCCGGTAACTCAGGTGTTCGGCACATCGATTCCAGCGCTGCCCTCAAAGCTAGCACGACCCACGCCCAGGACTTTGTGATGCCTTATGTAGAAGACCTTGCAAACGTCGTCGATCTAGCCGCCGTGCGTTCCGCGGGGGTGAAAATCGGTGTTGATCCACTCGGAGGCGCGGCAGTTGCCTACTGGCAGCCGGTGGCAGAGCGGTATGGTCTCAATCTCACTGTCGTGAACCCGAGAATCGATCCGACTTTCGCGTTCATGACGGTTGATCACGACGGCAAAATCCGGATGGATTGCTCCAGCCCCTGGGCGATGGCCGGGCTGGTCGAACTCAAAGATCGCTTCGACATCGCCTTCGCCAATGATCCAGACGCTGACCGGCATGGAATCGTCGCTCCATCCACCGGTCTTATGAACCCAAACCACTACCTCGCCGTCGCCATTGGTTATCTTCTGACCAACCGGCCGGACTGGCCGAAAAGCGCCGTTGTCGGCAAAACCCTGGTCAGCAGCTGTCTCATCGATCGCGTAGTCGCCGGCCTCGGTCGCAAGCTCTGGGAGGTGCCCGTCGGTTTCAAATGGTTCACGCCAGGCTTGTTTGACGGCTCATGTTGCTTCGGTGGCGAGGAGAGTGCCGGCGCCAGTTTCCTCCGGCGGGAGGGTGGGAACTGGAGTACAGACAAAGACGGTCTCATCCTTGGCCTGCTCGCCGCGGAAATTACTGCGCGCACAGGCAAGGACCCCGGCTTGCATTACCGGGAATTGACTTCCAAGTTCGGCACGCCGTTTTACACTCGGATCGACGCCCCGGCCACGCCCGAGCAGAAAACTCTGCTCAAAAAACTTTCCCCTGATGCCGTCACCGCTACCGAGCTCGCCGGCGAACCCATCACGGCGAAACTCACACGCGCTCCCGGCAACGATGCCACCATCGGCGGCTTGAAAGTCGTCTCAGCCAGCGGTTGGTTCGCGGCGCGCCCCTCGGGTACCGAACACATCTACAAACTTTACGCCGAGAGCCTTAAAAGTGCCGACCATCTTGCCGCCGTCGTCGAACAGGCGCAGGAGATTGTCAGCCGCGCTATTGGCCGCAAGTAAACCGCCCTAATCACTTGGCAGCGCCCGGCTTGACCACTTCCGGGACTTCCTTGCCTTTATCGACAAAAGTCAGCGCCGCAGAGTTGAGGCAGAACCGTAACCCAGTCGGTGGAGGACCATCGTCAAAAACATGGCCAAGGTGAGCGCCGCATCGAGCGCAGAGAATCTCGGTCCGCTGCATCCCGAAACTGTTGTCTGTCTTAGTGACGACATTCTCTTTCGCGACCGGCTGGAAGAAACTGGGCCACCCTGTTCCTGAGTTAAACTTCGAGTCCGACGCGAAAAGCGGCAGCCCGCAGCACACGCAGTGGTAAATACCTTCGCGATGGTTATCAAGCAGTGTGCCGCAAAAGGCCGGTTCGGTGCCGCGACCACGGGCGATCTCGTATTGTTCAGCAGTTAATTGCTTCCGCCATTCGGCGTCTGTCTTTTGCACCTTCGGAACGATGATCGGCTCGGTCAGAACACCGTTCGAGCCGATTAACCTGACCTTGACGGTCTGGCCTTGGGACGATTCTTGGGCAAGCGTCATTACAGGCAAAAAACATCCGGCGGCAATAATGCTCAACAAAAAACAAACTTTTAGGTTCATAACGGGCTAATAGCTCAAGAGCAGACTCAGTTTTTCTAGGACCGTCGCGCCATAAGAGGCCATAGAAAGTCTCTTTATTCCTACCAGAACACCACGTACGTTGCCGGCGCCCAAAGTACCATAGGGCTTCCAGCCCTGTATTGCGGCTGCCGCAACGTACGGGCCCTCGGACATTGTAACACGGGCGTCCCGCCCGTGATCTTCACCGTAGCACGGGCGGGACGCCCGTGTCACGATCAAGCCAAAATCTCCACCTTGCCGGTAGCAAGATCGTAGATGCCGCCCACTACACCGAGGCGCCCCTCTTTGACTAATCCTGCTAATATTGGTTCCGACGTCTGCAATTTCTGGACGTTCGCCACTACGTTTTGCCGAGTAGCGTTGGCCACAATATCGCCGGGCTCCGACCGCGCTTTTTCCACCGGTTCTTTCAGGTAACTCATCAGCTCGGGCAGGTGCCCCGGAAGAGTTGCTCCTTTCGTCACGACATCGACAGCCGCTTTGATCGCTCCGCATCCCGTATGGCCAAGCACCATTATCAGGGAGGCGCCCAGAACACTTGCGCCATATTCGATACTGGCGAGCCCGTTAGTATCCGCGAAATTGCCGGCTAATCGCACCACAAACAGGCGCCCGCGGCTCTGATCGAAGGCTAACTCCGGTGCAACTCGAGAATCCGCGCAGCCCAGGATGATTGCAAACGGATGTTGGCTGAGAGCCAGTGCGGGCCGTTCCGGACCAAAATCGTGGTGCATATTCTTTCCGGTCACATATCTTTGGTTACCCGCCTTGAGCTCGCTTAGAGCCTGGTCAGGCGTGGTCGGGGAAAGGTCTTTGGGCTTATCTGCGGCGGAGCTGATACGGATAGCGCCCCAAACAGAGGCGGCGCCGGCAAGTGTCAGCCCACGTCGGAGGAAGCTGCGTCGAGAGTACCGGTCTTCATTCATGATACTGAATTTGGTAGCAAACGTGTTTCGAAAATTGTACTTCAGGAGTCTCAAGGCTAACGGCTCCTAAGAGAGATTGTCCAGCCCGGAGACGCTTCATAAAAGTCTAGCGCAACGCGCTAGGGATTCGTCGCCCCGCGACAAAGCGTCGAAGCGCGCTCCAAGGCAAATCGCGGTTCCTTCTCGCCTTTTGGGCTACTGGCACTGGCACTGACACCGTCACTGACAAATTGCTTTCAACAACAGCACTTCACATGAGCGCCGAAGCCGATTATTTTTAGCGGTCTGCGCAGCAAAATGTGAAGGATTATAGATGAATGCGATCACCGATTACCCAATCCATGAGCTCATGACGAAACGTTGGAGCCCTTACTGTTTTGATGAACGGCCAGTGAACGATGAGGACCTGCGATCGCTCTT
>JAFAJU010000062.1 GCA_019236035.1 Verrucomicrobiota bacterium
CGACGACTATTCATGATATAGCAAAACAGCTGCGCAGAGTGCTCACCTCGTGTGCTTGACCCACCAAACGAAGTCCGTGCCGTTGGTCCGACCTAAATGTAACGACAAAAGGAACGACTCCCCGATTTAAATCACCGCTTGCTCGGAAGCACGGCGAAATCGGGAAATCCATTTCCTAACGGGGAACCGTGCTAGCTTCCGGATACTGTTTCAGTCAAGCAAAAATTGCCTTTGATTATGCGAAGGCCTCTTCCTATGTCGCAATGGCAGACTTTTGCAACCGACCAAGCGACACCGCAATAACAATCAATGCGCCGTTAGCGTATTTATTATGTAAAGCGCCGGCGCAGAAAGCGACGCAACGCCTACTAACAATGTAGGTTGGAGAGGCAAAGCCATGTGCACTATATTCGAGCTACGATCTTTCCTCGGACATGGCCGCCGGCCAGCGTGGCTAGGTTTTGAGGAATCTCGCGCAGCGATATAACCTGCGAAACTAACGAACGGATCTCGCCCTTTTCGAGGAGCGAAATCATTTCTGAAGCCATTTTGGCCAGATCCTCTTGCTGGCGTCGGAACTGCGGCGCAACAAGCACTCCTCCGAGGCCAATATCATGAATAGCGACGGAGTAAGGTAATTCATCAATGCTCGAGAGATCCGGGATACCGGCGATAAAGGCGACTCCTCCCTCTGGCGCGAGCAACCGGAGGTTATCGACACCGTTCTTCGGTCCGATGGTATCAATGATCGCATCGAAAAGGCGCGGACCAGCGATTTGGCGAGCGCGCTCAAATATATTTTCGGTCCGATGATCGATCACTTCGTCTGCACCCAGCGCACGTACGTAATCTACGTTAGCGGCGGAGCAAGTTGTTACGACCGTCGCTCCGAGCTGCTTTGCCAGCTGGATTGCAAAGCCGCCGACTCCGCCGCTTCCGCCATGAATCAGCACGAGATCTCCAGACTTACAATGCAGCCGGCGATAGAGCGAATTGTAGGCGGTGAGCCCGGCACATGGGATTGCGGCGGCATCAACAAACGTCACCGATTCAGGAATTTTTCCAATCGTATGGCCGGGTACCGTGTTTAGCTCGGCATAGGTTCCCTGTCGTCGCCAAGTAGCGTGATAGAAAACACGGTCGCCAGGTTGCCAGTCGGTTACGTTTGCGCCAACGTGTTCGATGACTCCTGCGGCGTCGACTCCGAGCACATGCGGGTAACTCCACAGCTGGCTTCCGGTCGCCGCGACTTTGAAGTCTACCGGGTTGAGTGACGCGGCATGTACCCGAACTAACGCTTCTTCCGGGGAAGGGGCAGGATCAGCCAGTTCGCCAATTCGTAAAGAGGATGGGGGACCAGGCGCATCAAGCAGAACAGCTTTCATTTCAAACGTTCATTTTTCAAATGATTGCCCTGGCAGGCGATTTTCTGGGACGTTTCTGCATCGAACAAGAGACTGGGCGAAGCAAGACCTTTTTGAGTCGTCCACTCATTTCCTTCCAGCCAAAGGTCGCTGCCGGCTCGGTCCGGATGACGCCACGCATCTGGAGCGCTAGGCTCTGACCCCGCCCCTGTTCCCTTTACGAAGTCGGGAGCCTCGCTCTACCGCTCTGGCTCGCTGAGCAAGCGATAAAGGAAGAAAACTTGACTTGAGGAGTCACCCGACTGAAAACGCCGTAACTTATGCCCGCCGTTTATAGATGCTCCAACATCGGCAACTGCGAGAAGGCGGACCGTAAAGAGGTGATTGACCTTCCTGAAGGCGTCGATCCCGTGTGCCCAGGATGTGGCGCGCGACTCAATCTTGAGAAGCCACCTGAAAAGCAGGCGCACACTGTGTCTTGCGTTGTCGTGAGCGTGCTTCTTCTGTTGCTGGGAGCGTTTTCGTTTTATGGCATCAAATGGTTGCTTGGGCCTCACACGCCTTCTGCGCCTCCCGCGTCTCCTGCGCCCGCTCCAACAGTACCACTCGTTGCTGAGACGCCCACTCCAACAACATCTCTGGCTACTACGACGCCCGCTCCAACAACACCGCTCATTGCTGCGACGCCCGCCCCGACAACATCGCTCGTTGCTGAGACACCCGTTGCTGCGGTGGTTTTGCGGATACACGGCTCGAACACAATTGGTTCGAAACTGGTTCCCTCGCTAATAGACGAATTTTTGAAACAGCAGGGCGCAACGGGCATGCATATTGTCGCTGGTAAAAACGCGGACGAGTCAGAGGTCGAAGCCACACTCTCAGGTGAATCGTCACCAAAACGCGTTGAAATCTTTGCGCATGGCTCGGCTACAGCCTTTGCCGATCTGCAGACCGACAAGTGCGACATCGGCATGGCCTCGCGGCAAATCAAAGCCGACGAAGCAAAATCCTGTGGAGTCGCTGGCCTGGGCGATATGTATTCGCCCGCTAGCGAACATGTGCTTGGCCTGGATGGGATCGCCGTTATCGTCAACCACACTAACCCGCTCAACGCATTGACCAAAAGTCAGATCGCCGACATTTTCTCTGGGAAGGTGTCAGACTGGAGTCAAGTCGGCGGTACTGCAGGCCATATCAACCTCTACGCGCGCGACGCGAATTCAGGTACCTTCGACACGTTTAAAGCGCTGGTGTTAACCAAAGGTGAGCTGTCGGGGGAGGCGCAACGCATTGAGGACAGCACGAAGCTTTCGGCTGCCGTTGCCCGGGACCCCGCAGCCATCGGCTTCGTTGGGCTGCCTTTTATTGATGGATCAAAGGCGCTCGCCGTTTCCGAAGCCGGCTCCGTACCGCTGCTGCCCACGCGCTTTACCGTTGCGACTGAGGACTACCCACTCGCGCGACGCCTGTTCCTTTACGCACCGGCCAATCCGCACAATCCGCTGGTGCGGAAATTCGTCGAGTTTGCGCTGGGGAAGGAGGGACAGGAGATCGTCAACAAGTTAGGTTTCGTCGGCCAGCGGCCTATGGTCGCCCGCCCAGTTTTGTCCTCGGACGCGCCAGCTCAATACTTGATGGAGGTGCGTGACGCCGATCGCGTGGACCTAGACTTTCGCTTCCGCTCCGCCAGAAGTGAGCTCGACAATAAGGCGCTGCGCGACCTTGACCGAATGGCCGACTTGCTTTCCAACGAGCCTTATCGGAGCAAGTACCTGCTGCTGTTGGGCTTCGCCGACGGCAGCGGCGACGTTTCGAAGAACCTGGCCCTTTCGAAGGATCGCGCCCATGCCGTTGCGGTTCAACTGGAGTCGCGCGGCATCAAGCCTGCGGTCGTGACCGGTTTCGGAAAAGAGCTGCCCGTCGCTTCAAATGAGACGCAAGAGGGTAGGGAAAAAAACCGCCGCGTGGAGGTCTGGCTGCGCGACTGGTAAGCGGCGAAGCCAAGGGACGACGCGCCAGTAACAGAAAGAACACGAATGAATACGCGTGACCGATTCCCAACGAATCTAACGGATCGATTCAAGCGTCAGATCGAGTTTGTTCTCGAAGTTGACCGGCTAAAAGAGGTTTACCGGCAAAGTTATCTCTTATACGCGGACCGTCACGAGAACTCTGCTGAACATAGCTGGCACTTGGCCATCACTGCTTTGTTGCTGGCCGAGTACGCAAACCAACCGGTCGACACGTCTCGCGTGATTCGGATGGCGTTGGTTCATGATCTCGTGGAGATCGACGCTGGAGATACCTTCATCTACGATGTGGCCGGTAATCTCGATAGAGCCGCGAGGGAAGAAAAGGCGGCTGACCGCTTATTTGGACTCCTGCCGGCCGATCAACGAGATGAATGGCGCGCCCTGTGGAATGAATTCGAACAGCGGGAAACGGCAGAGGCGAAATTCGCTTACGCGCTGGACCGCTTATTGCCCGTTCTCCATAACTATTTTACAAATTGCCGGAGCTTGAAGGAGCATGGGATTACCCGCGATCAAGCACTGAGGAAAAATGCCGTGATTGGTGAGGGGTCTGAACGCATCTGGAGTCTCGTCGAAGCGCTGCTTCGCGATGCGTTAGAGACGCCGTGAGCGGCCGCGTGGTCGGACCAAAAGCGGATCAACTTTGACTTCAAAAAGAGAAAACATTTTCTTGCGCGCAAGTGACTGCCGGCACTTAGCAACGGCGCTGCATCGAGGATTCACGGAAGTCTGCACCTTCGATCGCCCCCAGCAAGAAGCTGTTCAAATGCTTGGTCTTACCGTTATCAACCCGTGATCACGAACAGTTGCGAAAAATCAGCGGAGCAAACTATGCCAAACGAGACAACACCTGACTTTGAAGCTCTGAAAGCTCGCATGAAAGCAACCTGGATGGCCGGTGATTTCGGCCTGGTGGCAAAGTACGCCGAACACGAGGCCCTACCCAGAAAGCTTTTGCAGCGTTACCGGAGGACAAGCAGCGGGCGCTCCGTCGTGATCCGGAGAATACCTTCGGACAACACAACAAAGCGACCGACGGCACCACAAGCGTCGAAGCCGAGTACTTGGGGTGCGCACACGAAACGGAAAATAAAGCACGGTAAGGAGCGAAATCTCCTCGTGGGATGAGAGTGCGAACGTTGGTCAGTAAGGCTAAATCGTTCGCAATAAGGCAGCCAGTGTTCCCGTGCCAGTCGCCCCGTAAAACGAGCCGTAATCGAGTTCTAGAGCGTTTTCTTTTCGTTGAATGATCCTGGAAGGGCCTAAGCGTGCGAAAGGCTCCACC
>JAFAJU010000111.1 GCA_019236035.1 Verrucomicrobiota bacterium
TGACACCCGAGAAATCTTTCCTTCACGAATCATGCCTGCGATCTGTTGCATCAACTTACGCATCTCCTCGGAATTGCCCGCCTGGGCCGCCTGCATGCTTTGCTGGAGTTCCCGGCTAACCTGGCTCTTCTCGTTCTCGGAGAGTCGATTCATGGAGTCCTGAAACGATTGAGCGAGTTCCCGAATCTTCTTGGCAGCCTCGTTGCGAAGCCGCTCGGCAAGCTTTTCGAGCTCCTCCGCCGCCTCTTTATCTTTTCCGTCACGAAGCAGATTCTCCGCCGCCTTCGTAAGATCGTTAGCCGCCAACGCGCTAAGAAGAGCTTCCATTTCGGCCGCTGTCACCTGCGAGTCGCGTTCCCGGCGAAGGATCTCGTCTAGCTTCGCAAGCTGTTCAAACGCCCTGCGCTTTGCTTCTAGCTGCGGCGAGTGGCCATCGCGAAGTCTTTCGGCGCTTTTGCGCATCTCGTCGATCAGTTTTTGAAGCTCTGCATCCTTACCGGTGTCTGCGCTTTTCAACGTTTGAACCATCTGGTCGATACGATTACTCGTTTGAGCAAGCAGACGATTCTCTTCCTCTTCTCCGTTCGATCGCCGGAATTCGTCCTGGAAGTTCAACAAGAGCAGCGCAATCCACGGCGTGAAGGCAATCCACCAGCTCCGCGGCATCCGGGGTCGACTCCAGTTCCTCGGTTCAAACGTTTGTGCGAATAGGGTGCACTCGCGCAGTACCGTGTTCCGCCACGTCCCTCCAAATTCCGGATCCCTAAGAGCCAGAAGAGTAGCGAATCGGCTTTTTGTCTGTGCCATGGAATCAAGCCAGCAAGCAGTCTGTTGGATCGACCAGGGGGCCCGTGCGACCGCGACTGTACACCACGCGAAAACAGTTGCCGCAGCAATCAGACCAAGTTGCCGCCACTCGCTCAGCGGACCATTCAGAAACTGCACAAAGGACCCTACCAAAAGACATGTGCCAACCAAGGTTCCGGACTGGATAATAGCTGCAAACAAAACCCGGAGAATTCGCGCCCGCCGTACTCGACGCAAGATGCTGAGAGCGATATCCATATCGATGCCTGGCTGGAACAACGATAAGACTCTGCTCGGCTATTGTGTCCGGCAAGTACTTTATGGGCGACTCATTTTACTTTTGTTGGCTTCGTTTGGAGTGGCGTATCGCAGCCATGGCCAGTGGGTACCGCCGCCTGAGCTTCGAAATGTGCCGATCCTGAACGACTGCAAAATGACCAGACACGGCGTCGGAGTCACTCTTCAGCCGACAGTTTTCTACCCAAACGGAGCAATATTCTTATGCCCCGAGCGCGAACGAGCCATCGACGCTCGCCATCCTGGTGCATCGCGGTTTTTCCTGATTCACGAGTATGGTCACCTGGCCATGCGCACTCGGGAAGAAGCGGTTGCTGATGAGTGGGCGGCGAAACAACTGGCGGCCGTGCCGGGTGAACGGAACACTTTGCGGGCAGTTCTCCTGCATTTTGTGGACGACGGTATACTTTTCGATCCGCTTTATGGAACCGGGTTTGATCGCGCGCTGCGCGTGGCCCGCGCCGCCGGTATCGGGGAGCGGGAATGGCCTCTGCCGCTCATTGCCTACGCAAAGTCCGCAGCAGCCAGAGCAGCGAACGGAACCGTGGTGACGCTTCGCTCCCCGGATGGGTACACGAATGCAGCCCAAATGATTATTTGTTTTGATCGGCAACCCATCGGCTTTCTGAGTAACGTGGATGAAGAAAAGACTCTGGAGTTGCCGAAGTTAGCTCCAGGGCGACACTCTGTTCAGGCTGTTGAGGTCTGGCTTTATCATACCGAACCTTCCGGCATAAAGTCCGAGGTCGCGCGCGGGCTGCGCGCGGAAGCCGAGTTCGAGTCAACCGGGAAGAACCGGCTGGCGATCGATTTTCGATTTGACGGTGAAGATCTTACGATCCGGGTCGAGGAACTACGGTGAGAGCCTGCATTGCTCACAAATCTTTAGAGATTTGTGAGCGATGCAGGCTATAGCGCGTGATTTTTGCGGGCTAGGCGGCGAGGACTCCGCGATTCATCCCGCGTAGCTTTTCGACAGCGTGCGGAATAACCTGAAGCGCCTGATCGATTTCCGATTCAGAATTAAACCTGCTGAACGAGAATCGAAGGCTCCCACGGGCGCGCTCATTCGAGTAGCCCATCGCCCGTAAAACATGCGACGGTTCCAGCGCGCCAGCCGTACAGGCTGATCCTGCGGAACAGCAGATCCCCTTTTGATCCAGAAGCATCAGCATGCCCTCCGAATCGATACCGTCGATGGCAAGATTCGACGTGTTCGGCAGGCGGTGGACTCGGTGACCGTTGACTCGAATAGATGATACGGTGTTGATGAGCCCTTGTTCGAAGCGATCACGCATCGCCTTGACGCGCGTGCGCTCATCCCGAAGCCCAGATGAAGCAAGTTCAGCCGCTTTTCCCAAGGCGACGATGGACGCCGTATTTTCGGTACCGCCGCGCTTCTTGTTCTCCTGGCCGCCACCAATCAGGTATGGATTGAATCTGGTTTTCCGGTTGATATACAACACTCCGACGCCCTTGGGCGCATGCAACTTGTGCCCCGACAGAGAAAGGAAGTTAATCGGAACATCCCGAAGATTAATGTCAATTTTCCCGACGGCTTGAACTGCATCCGTGTGAAAAACGGTTCCCTTCGAGCGGCAAATTTCAGCGGCTTCTTCGATCGGGAAAAGTACCCCGGTCTCGTTGTTGGCCCACATGAGCGAAACAATCGCAGTATCCTCGCGCACGGCCCGATCAAGTTCCTGGAGGTCAATCAACCCTTCAGAATCAACGTCGAGCCAGGTGACTTCATATCCCCTACGGGCTAAAGCCTCGGCATGCTTGACGACCGCGCTGTGCTCCACTTTGCTGGTCACCAAATGCCTGCGATCCGGGTCAGCCAGCAAAGCGGACTGAATTGCGCTGTTGTCGGACTCCGTGCCGCAGCTGGTGAACACGATTTCAGCGGGTTCACATCGCAACAAATCCGCGATCTGCTCCCGTGCTGTGTTCACTGCTTTCGCAGCCCGTTTACCGAACGAGTATGCACTCGACGGGTTTCCGTACTGCTCTAGCAGAAACGGCAGCATTTGTTGAAGAACCTCCGGATCGACTTGGGTCGTAGCGTTATTGTCGAAGTAAATCATAAGTCTAAACAGGGCTACCTGGTCGCGATCTCTGGATTCTTCGGCGCGGTCGTGCTGCTGTCTTCCCTCTTCTCGCGGAGCACTTCGCGCCATTTCAAGTAAAGGTTTCTGATATAAAGAGGTAACGGCGCTAAGGTCATGATTACCCCAACGGAATCCCTTCGGTAGAAGGCGAAGTAGCTTAGCGCCAATACACTGCCCAAGAGGCTACACTCCCAGAATCCGACTGGAATAATACTCCTTTTCGCGCGTTCGGAAGCGA
>JAFAJU010000124.1 GCA_019236035.1 Verrucomicrobiota bacterium
CGAGTCTTTTCATATTTATCCTGACCGCAAACTGGTTTGGATTGGTTCCAGGGGTCGGCACGATCGGATTTGGAGAACCGAGTTCTGTTCCGTTAGCTTTGAAAGATATATCAGAACCTCTGTTGCGGCCGGCCAATGCAGATCTCAATATGACTTTGGGGATGGCCCTTTTCTTTATGTGCTGGTGGCTGTTCTGGACCCTTCAGGAAGTCGGATTGCTCGGGTTTCTCAAGGAGAACTTTGCGCCGAAGGGCGGGGTGAAGGGCTTTCTCTGGTTTGCTTTGTTGCCGCTCTTCTTGTTCGTCGGGGTCATTGAGATGATCTCGATAGCGATCCGGCCTGTTTCACTCTCTTTCCGATTGTTTGGGAACATGTATGCCGGCGAGACGCTTTTGCACACAATGCAATCCATTGGGGCCGGGTTGCCCCCACCGCTCGGCTGGATATCTCTCGTGCTATTTCCGCTTCCGTTTTACTTCCTTGAGCTGTTGGTGGGGTTACTCCAGGCATTTGTCTTTGCGATGCTCTGCGCCGTCTATATCAAACTGTCAACCACACATGAGGAAGAAGGGACGTCGCACTGAAAATTTTCCGGTCGAGACCATGCTACGCGTGGGCGGCAGGAACGAGAAAGACGAAAGAAAGCGAAAGGAGATAAACATGCTAGGAACTCTTCCTATGTTGGCGGCTGAAGCCGGGAATTTTGGTCCGTTTTTGCCTTTGGCCTTTGCCGGCCTCGGCGCGGGTATTGGAGTAGGTATAGTCGGAGGCAAGGCCGCGGAGGCGGTCGGCCGGAATCCCAGCGCATTTGGTAGCATCCTGACGATGGGGATCATCGGTATGGCGCTGGCAGAAGCGATTGCAATTTACGGATTGGTGATTGCATTCACGAAGTAACAGCCAAAGAATGTGGAGACTGCGAGGCAAAAACTCCTTGCAGTTTCCGCTATTCCCCGGAGAAGAAAGAGGAGACTGTCCCAATCCAGATTAATTATGGATGCACTGAGTAATGTGGCGCAGCAGTTCGGAGTTTATTGGCCTAATCTGATTGCTCAGGTAGTGCTGTTTTCAATTGTCTACTACGTTCTGAAGAGATTCGCTTTCAAGCCGGTTATAGCCATGCTGGAGGAACGGCGCCGCAGGATCGAGGAGGGGCAGATCAACGCTGAAAACATAAAGAAGCAGCTAGCCGAGGCGCAGACAAAGTACGAAGAGATTCTGGCGAAAGCCAACGCGGAGGCACAGCGACTGATCGACGAGGTGCGGGCTAGCGGGGATCGTCTTGCGGAGCAAAAGCGTCAGGAAGCCATTGCAGCTGCCGAACAGATAACGGTAAAAGCGCAGGAAGCGATCGCCTTGGAGAGGGATCGTACCATGGCCGACCTGAAGCGGGAACTCGGCCGTCTGGTCGTCGAGACGACAACCCGTGTCACCGGCAAGGTGCTTACGGAGCAGGACCAACAGCGGATTAACGAAGAGACGGCTCGCGGGATTGCGGCATAATCTTGTCACAGCCTAATGAAAATCAGTAAAGAAGCCCGGAAGGTTTCCCGCGAGATGTTTCGGCATAGTTTTACTTCAAACAAATTGGATGAGGAAAAGATCTCGGAAATGGTTCAATCTGTCATAGCTAAAAAACCGCGGCATTTTGTTGACATGCTCAAGGACTACCAACGCTTGCTGAAGCTCGAAGTAGATAAGAGGCATGCGTTAATTGAAAGTGCGACTCCATTGAATAGATCCCTAGGCGATCAGATCGTATCGAATTTGAAAGCCCGGTATGGAGAAGATTTGACGACTGAATTTCGGACTAACCCCGAACTCCTCGGCGGTCTGCGGATCCGAGTCGGGAGTGACGTCTGGGATGGATCTGTCAAGAGCCGTCTGAATAAGTTCCAAGAACAACTTTTATGATCAAGCCATGAGCACAATTCTGCAGGAACTTGAGGCCACGATTTCTGGACTGAAGGCCGACACGACTCGTTCGAATGTGGGCACGATTCGAGAACTCGGGGATGGTGTAGCCAAAGTCGAGGGGTTGAGCGGCGTCATGCTCAACGAGATGATCGAATTTCCCGGAGGTCTTTACGGAATCGCATTGAACCTGGAGGAGACCGAAGTAGGCAGCATTCTTGTCGGAGACTATACTGAGGTCAAAGAGGGAGAGGAGGTGCGGACGACGGGAAAATTGCTCTCTGTTCCTGTCGGAAAGGGTTTGCTTGGGCGCGTTGTGAACGCTTTGGGCCAACCGATTGACGGTAAAGGCCCGATCAAATCGGACATTACCTATCCGGTGGAAAAGATTGCTCCTGGAATTATTCAACGGAGACCCGTTTCTGTGCCTGTCCAGACCGGTATTCTGCCAATCGACGCGATGATTCCAATCGGACGGGGACAGCGGGAATTGATCATTGGCGATCGTGCGACCGGGAAGACGACGATCGCCATTGATACCATCATTAATCAAGCCCGGCTGAATAAGGCCGCTGAGGAGGGAAAGATTAAGAACCACAAGCCGCTCTACTGCATCTACGTCGGGGTCGGGCAAAAGAACATGAGTATTGCGAGAACTGTCGATGTTCTCGAGAAAGCCGGCGCGCTGGCTAACACGATAATTGTTTCGGCCCCGGCTGCCGAGAGCGCCACGAGCCAGTACCTTGCGCCGTATGCAGGAGCTGCCATGGGGGAATGGTTTATGGATAACGGGATGGATGCACTAATCGTCTTCGATGATCTGACCAAGCATGCTGCGGCCTATCGCCAGGTCTCGCTGATTCTGAAGCGACCGTCGGGTCGAGAGGCTTATCCAGGTGACGTATTTTACCTCCACTCCCGCTTGCTGGAGCGTAGCGCTCGGCTCAATGAAAAGCATGGTGGCGGGTCTTTGACAGCGCTTCCTGTCATTGAAACCCAGGCGGGAGATGTGTCAGCT
>JAFAJU010000143.1 GCA_019236035.1 Verrucomicrobiota bacterium
TTGACCGCGAGCGCGAACGCCTGGGCCTGCCAAGGCTCGGCAAACACAGCGCTCTCTTCATCTCGCGGCAGGCGCGGTAGCGCTGCAAGACCGTCGCGTTCCCGAACTGAATCAGGCTGGCTCAAGGTAGTCGTCCCACATGTCAACGTAAACAGCATCTCCCGGCGCGGCCTGGCTACCCCACAGCTCGCTCGCGGCGAAGCGCACCGAATAAAGGTGCTGTGGCTTCTCACCGAGAAAATGGGCGTTCGTGTCCGGAAAAACGAATACACCATGGTCGCGCTCGATCGTGCCGAGCTTGCCTCGCGTGTAGCGTGGCAGACGGGTATGACCCGTCGGGTGCATGTTGCGGGCGCGCACGCGCTGGCCCGTTTTGAAGCGTGGGAGTACCGCAACGTCTCGACTCGAGGGGTTGGCCCGCGCAATAAGCGGCCATACCTGGTCCGCGGTCAGCGGCGCCATCGCCTTCACCGAGCCCGGCGCGGGCTTTGCGCTCTCGATCTCAGCGGCTGTGACCAGGCCGGCCTTGACCAACAATTCGACCAGACCCGCAATCCATTTCTCGTAATAACTCATGCGCAAATATTCGGCAGGGGGAATCAGTTCACGTTCGTGACGGGAGGCGTCAAGGGTCCATTTTCGCCAGGCTTCCATCGCGACGGTTAGGGCGAATGCCCTGGCCTCCCAACGGTCGTGGAACACAGGCTCGTCCTTCTCGCTTCCCAACGGGCCCATACCATGCATACCGCCCATGTCATGTACGCCATTCATGAGTGGCTTTCCGGTGGCGGCATCGTAACCCTGGCGACGCCAATCATTGCGTCGCGTGTCACCAGGGCGGCGAGCGCTTCTTCGCCCAACTGCTCGCTGCCGGGCGGTCGCTCCGGCAACACGAGGTAGCGCAGTTCCGCGGTGCTGTCCCAGACGCGCACCTCGACATCCTCACCAAGCTTTAGCCCAAATTCGAGCAGCAAACCGCGTGGGTCGATCACGGCTCGTGAGCGATACGGTGCCGACTTGTACCAGACGGGCGGTAGACCCAAAACGGTCCAGGGATAACAGGAACACAGGGTGCAGACCACAAGGTTGTGCACCTTGGGCGTATTCTCGACCGCCACCATGTGTTGGCCACCGCGGCCACCATAGCCGAGTTCCTCTATTGCCTTGGTGGCATCAGTCAGCAGGCGCTCCTTGTATGCGGGATCAACCCAGGATCGCGCCACCACGCGCGCGCCGTTCCGCGGGCCGATTTTGTTCTCGTAGGCATCAATCAGCGCATCGAGCGCGGCTGGGTCCACCAGTCCTTTCTCGACGAGCAACGATTCGAGCGCCTTGACTCGCAGGCTGGGATCCGAAGGAACCGCCTGATGACCCTGATCATGCTCGTGTGCTTGGGGGAGGTCGTGAGTAGCCACTTTCATAGCATAAGCAAAGTAGCATAGGCTTCCAGCCTGTATTGTAGCACGGGCGTCCCGCCCGTCTTGTAGCATACGCGTCCAGCGCGTATTCGCGGTTGCTGGAACACGCCAGACGTTGCCGGGCTGTTGAACACCTGGAGGGGCGTTGCTTGCGTCTTTCAGCGCCGAAGGCGCGATATCAAAATAGCCTAGGGCAAGCTAAGGGCCGATTTCGGCCCTGAGCGCAGCCCTAGGACTCGGTCGTCGGCCAGTAGGGCTTGTTCGCGTCCGCAAACTCGTTGGTACCATAACGATCGTGGTAGCGAACCCACTCCATCGTGAATTCTAACTGGTCCTCGTCGCGCCCCTTGGGCACCAGGTCGAGGATCATGTACGTGGCGACGAGTTGCTCGAGGCCACGCCCATAGGTGGAGTAGGTATGAAAAACGGCGCCACTGGCATCCTGGTGGAATACACTCAAGCCTGGCGCCTCCGCACTGGGGAACTCCTGCATCGTGTAATTGTAGTTCACTTTGCCTTGCGCCATCTCCTCCTGTGTGAACCAAACCCGGAAGTCCGCGTTGAAGTCGTTGCCGTATGCCGACACCCACGGGAATCGCCAGCCCATCCGCTTTTTGAACGCCTCGATCTTCGCTAGCGGCGCCCGCGAGACCATTGTCAGCGTAACATCGCGCGCCGCCAGGTGCTCGAGCGCGCCGTCGATATGATCGGACACGAACGAGCAACTCGGGCAGCCCTCCTGCCAATCAGGTCCGAACATGAAATGGTAGATGACCAGTTGGCTGCGTCCGGCGAAGAGCTCCCTCAGCGATACCTTTCTGCCGGGAGCATCAAATACATAGTCCTTTTCCACTCGCACCCAAGGCAAGCCACGGCGTTCAGCGTTTAATTGATCCCGGAGCCGCGTGAGCTCCTTCTCTTTGCCCAGCAGCTCCTTCCGAAACGTTAGCCATGCTTCTCGTGAAACGATCGGATGCTCCGAGATTCCGGTTTTCTCTTCGGAGGTCAGTGTTGTCGTGTTCATATTTCCTTTCATCATGGTTGATCGCTCGATCAACCGCTTGTTCTTTAATACTCCGACGAACGAGCTAGCCATCGCAGGACATCCGGCACTGACTTTATTGGCCGGTTTGGTTGGCCTGAAACTAACTGCCAACCTAGCCCGCAAAAATCACGCGCTGGGAAAATCGACGAGCTCATTGCGGGCTAGAAAGCTCTTAAACAGACGCAGCGCGTCTGTTCAAGAGCCCTGTTTTACAATTGAGGATTCGAAACAAGCTGTTTTTAAACTCTTCTCTTCAAAAAGCAGCAGAATGGTTCGGCGTAGCCGGAGGATTCTGCTGCCTGAGCCTGCATCGCTCACAAATCTCTGAAGATTTGTAAGCGATGCAGGCTAGGAACGTCCTCCCTTTGTCCTACCCGGGTGGTGAACTCTATAGCCTGCTTCGCTCGCAAATCTCTATACACTTGAAGGCCCGGCGGTCATGATGCCTATATGAATGAGATGCGTTTTGCTTTCAGCACTTTGGCGTTCCCCGGTGCAACACTGGCGACTGCCGTTTCGCTCGGTCGCTCTTGGGGTTATGCCGGCGTCGAGTTACGGCTTGTCGACGGGCAACTCATTGATCCGTCTATGTCCGCGCCGGATCGCAGCCGGGTAAAGCAGACTGTCGCCGCTGCCGGTCTGCCGGTTGTGGCCGTCGACAGCTCGGTCCGTCTGACCGACACCGAACCGGCTCCAGAGCTCCACCGGTTTCTCGAGCTTGCCAACGAATGGGAGTCGCCGCTGGTACGCGTCTTTGGTGGACCGCTTCCCGCAGAACCAAAGCCGCGCCGGGCCCGGCTCGAGAAGGCGGTAGGAGTGCTCGAGGCGGCAATCCCGCTCGCCGAGCGACTTGGTGTCGCCGTTGGCATCGAGACCCACGACGATTTCTCGGCCTCCTCGGTAGTCGCAGAAGTCTTGGCGATGGTCGACTCCAGGTCTGTGGGAGCGGTCTGGGACAGTCATCACCCGTACCGCATGGGAGAAGCGCCGGCGGAGGTTTACGACCGTCTCCGTCCCCGACTTCTGCTCGCGCAGGTCAAGGATGCTCGACGCTCGACCGCGCACAAAGGTGGCTGGCAACTTGTTTTGCTTGGAGAAGGGG
This sequence comes from Verrucomicrobiota bacterium, assembly GCA_019236035.1. Taxonomy (GTDB): domain Bacteria; phylum Verrucomicrobiota; class Verrucomicrobiia; order Chthoniobacterales; family JAFAMB01; genus JAFAMB01. Next base: position 3,566 of record JAFAJU010000143.1, read on the forward strand.
AGGTTCCGGTGCGAGAGATGCTTGGGCTGCTCGCCGCCGGCGGTTACGATGGCTGGGTCTCAGTCGAGTGGGAAAAGCACTGGCACCCCGACATTGAAGAACCCACCGTCGCACTGCCCCAGCACTTGAAGCTTCTCAAGGAATGGATGCAAGAGCTGAATGGCTAAGCAAATGGCCCTTGGTAACGCCCTGAGCGCGCCCCTACCGTCGTTATTCGTCTTTTTGCATCGGTGGACACCTCACCGAACCATAAGAACAAAAGACGCACAAATCTCCGGGCTTGGGCCGCAGCCGTGTCTTGCAGCTAGCGCATTCGTAGAAAAACTGGCAAGCATCAGTCGGCATCCTCTCGCGCTTAGCAAAGCCGCAAACAGGGCATACCAGGACCGATTCAAGGAGAAG
>JAFAJU010000238.1 GCA_019236035.1 Verrucomicrobiota bacterium
ATTCGCAATACGAGTCTTAACCCGGGACTCGTTGATGAATCAACCTCCCAGGATAAACTCGGCCACTTCAGCGAAGTCTTTGGCAATCAAGGTGGCTCCTGATTCCAAGGCCTTGCTAGCGGCGTCGGTACCGAACAGAATGGTGGCCCTAACTCCCGCCCGAATACCGGCTTCGGCGTCCGATACTTTGTCGCCGACCATGTAGCTCTGGCCAAGATCAATGCCTAAATCCGTCGCGGCTTCGAGTAGCATGCCTGGATTAGGCTTCCTTCGTGTTGATTCCCGTTGAGGCGTATCCGCGCAAAAATAGGTGGCGTCAATGATGCCTGGGCCGAGCTGTTTCTCGAGTTCCCGTTGGACGGCCCGGAAATCTTCTTCCGCGAAATACCCTCGTCCGATACCACTTTGGTTGGTGACAATGATGAGTTTGAACCCGGCCTTTTTGAGCCTGGGAAGCTGGTCGCAAACTCCATCGAGTAGCTCGACCTGTTCCGGTTGCGAGCAATACCCGACGTCTTTCATCAGCGTTCCATCCCGGTCCAGAAAGATCGCTTTCCCGAGAGCTGGTTTCTCCCTATCCATCACGATGGCGAAAACTCTCCAGGAGCTCCTCCGGAGTAAGCGTTGCCGTGCCCAACTTGCCCACGACCGCGCTGCTGGCGTGATTCGAGATTTCCGCGGCTTCGATCGCTGAAGCACCGGAAACCAGAGCAAGCGTGAAGAGGGCAATCGCCGTGTCGCCCGCGCCGGACAGATCGTAGACTTCGCGAGCGCGTGAGGGGACATGAAAGGGTGGCTTGTTTTTGTCAAATAGAATCATCCCTTGCTCTCCCAGGGTCACTAGCAGGTGATCCGGATTCCAAATGCGAAGCAGCTCAGCACCGACAACCAGTAGATCACGGTCGCGCAAAGGATCCGCATCGGGCTCATGCCAAGGTTTGTTCGCGGCTGCGAAAGCCTCGCTGCGATTTGGTTTCACCGCGGTGATTCCGCGCCAAATCAATCGATTGCGCGGGTTCGGGTCTGCTGTCACCAGTTTCCCTTCCCCTCGCACTAAAGCTGCGACCTCGTCCACAAACCTCTGCTGCAGAAGACCCTTGCCGTAATCCTCGAAGATCACGGCGTCAAGCTGGGGCAGCAGCTCGCGGACCTTATCGACGCACCGGTTCTGGGCCTCTTTGGTGAGCGGCTGAGGTTTCTCGCGGTCGACGCGCACCACCTGTTGCTGGCGGGCGATGATTCGCGTCTTCACGATGGTCTGAAAAGAGCCGTCGTTCTGGACGGCTTCCAGACCAATGCCGTTCTCGCCGAGAAGCTTTCTTAATTTGTGCGCGTGAGCATCCTCTCCGATCATTCCCATGACAAAAACTTTAGGGGTGAACTCCCTGACATTCCTGGCCACGTTCGCAGCGCCGCCTGGGTAGTAAGACTCCCTGATAACTTCCACCACAGGTACCGGCGCTTCCGGAGAAATCCGCGACACTCGACCCCAGACGTACTCATCGAGCATCAGATCGCCGATCACCAGGACGCGTGTACTCTGAAATTTCCGAAGGAGTTCTTCAACGCGCTCGAGCTTCATTTTCTCCCAAGCCATATTCGTAAACGGCGTTTGCTCAAACGAAAATTTCCTTTAGGATTCGCCCATTATTAATCTAAAAGATCAAATCGTCCTGATGAATTTATCGGTTGGTGCCCGAGAGATGCGCCTAACTGGAGAATGCTTGAATGAATAGAATTCTTGGTCGAGTCGCTTTTGCAACCGCGCTTTTTCTCGTGGCGATACCCGGCTTCGCGGAGGCGCCGCCCAGTCACATAGATCTTACCAAATTTCCGGCGACACAACTTGACGACGTCGTTGTCCCGCTTCCAAGCGAAGTATTCAATGTTTTGGATAAATTGGGCAGTCCGAATTGGCAAGGGGAACTAAGAGAGCCGACCATCAAGAATCGCGGGGAGCGTACACAGATAGCGCTCCTGCTGGGTGCGGTTGTGGCTGAAGGCTTTGTGGCCGTGGAGGCGGCGGATAAGGGGCGAGTCCAGCGGATCGGACGCGACGTGCTGGAACTTGCCAGAGCGATCGGTGTCGAATCGACAGTTTTAAGCCGTACAAACTCGATTATTACTAAAGCAGATTCCGGCGATTGGGTTGCTGTCCGTCGAGAGCTGGACGGTGCTTTGACTGATGTAAAGAATGCAATGATCGAGCTCAAAGATGCGCAATTGGCGCATCTGGTCAGCCTGGGCGGTTGGTTGCGTGGCACCGAGGTCTTAACATCGGTCGTACAAAAGAGCTATTCGCCGGATGGGGCGGATTTATTGAACCAGCCCGACCTTCTCAAGTACTTCCAGCAACGCCTTGCCGGGATGCCCCTGCGGATGCGAAACAATCAATTGGTGAACAAAATCCAAAAGGGCCTCGATGAGATTTCCCCTCTCATCAACCAGAAGATCACGCCGGGTTCAGTAAAAAGAATCAATGAGATTACCGGCCAGATGGTAAAGGCGATCGATGCGCGCGCCTAACGGACGAACTCTGTGAGACGACTTCTAATTCTACTGGGTGTTTGTGGGCTCCTGACTCCGGCGCATGCAACGATCGACGATGCAATTACTTTCGCGCTCCAAGCAATGGACCCGTACGTCAAACAGGGGTATTTGGTGCGAGACGACCAATGGGGTGGCGATCTTGGTCTAAGGGAGCAAAAGGCGATACCGCATACCCTCTTTAAAGGGAACGATTATTGGTTCTGTATGGCCACAGATCTGGAGGGCGCCCGCCTCGCAATCCACGTGTATGACAGCAAGGGAAAACTCGCCGAAAATGACTCTTGGCAAAAGGGTCGCTTTGCATGCGCCCGCGTGCTCGCTCCGGCAACCGGGACCTATTATGTTATCGTTGAAGTCACGAATTCTCCCAAGGAACGGACGACTTGGGCGATGGTTTATGGATACAAATAAGGCTCCAGGCGTTGCAAAACGCACTGACTCGGTCGAAGCTGTTACCAATTTCCTACCATTCGGAAAACCTTCTTTGCTTATGCGCGACTTTTCGATAGTGCGTTAGCACCCGTAACTACCGGCTTGATGGTTGAATCCGAGACGCTTCAGTTCGATAACGCACGGACCCTCCAGAATCTGTATGCGAACGATTTTAAGCTATTGCAAACCTTAGAAGAGAAATTGGAGGTGAAGGTAACGACGCGAGACGGGTGGTTGCGTGTGGAAGGGGAGCGGCCGAATATCGAAAAAGCCCGCCGGGTTTTTGACCAGTTGGAGAAGGCGCGTCAACATGGCATCCAGATTCGACGGCACGAATTTCAGTACGCTTTGGAATCGGTGACAGAGGGTAGTCGGCAACCTCTGGGGCAATTGGCTGGATACAAGGTTCTTACGCCTACCCGCAGAGCTCCGATTATTCCCAAGAGCGAACAGCAGCTCAACTATGTTCAGGCGATTCAAACGTACGACATCGTTTTCGGGCTCGGTCCGGCTGGCACTGGGAAAACATATCTTGCCATGGCGATGGGTGTGGATGCGCTGAGAAAGGAACAGGTCAAGAGGGTCATCCTGACTAGGCCTGCCGTCGAGGCGGGGGAGGCGCTGGGGTTTTTGCCAGGGGACCTGCAGGAGAAGATCTTCCCGTATTTGCGTCCCCTCTATGACGCGTTGTATGATATGCTCGAATCTGAAGAGATTCAGAAGTATTTGGATAGAGGGGTCATTGAAATAGCGCCACTGGCATATATGCGGGGAAGGACATTGAATCATGCTTTCGTTATTCTAGACGAAGCGCAAAACACGACCACGGAACAAATGTTCATGTTCCTGACCAGACTGGGGGCGGATTCCAAATGCGTGGTCACCGGTGATCAGACGCAAATCGATCTCCCTGCCAACAAGACTTCCGGCCTGATCGAGGCGATGCATGCGCTGGCGGATGTCCCAGGGATTCAATTCACCCATTTTTCCGAGCGCGACGTGGTGCGCCACCCCCTCGTCCAGTCAATCATCCGTGCGTACAAAGTCTACCGGGATGCCCCCAGGGGCGCGAAAAAAAGGTTAGCCGAGGGGACGTAAACCGATGTTTGGATCTGCACACCGTAGAAAATTAATTAAGAGGGGCTTCGCTTGTCCGAAGACTCGTCGAAAATCCACTCCGAAAGAGTGGATGCGCAAGCTGGAGTCGAACCCGTGGATGAAGGCGGGCATATTTGGCGTGTTCGTGCTGGGCTTGGCACTTTTAATCTTCTCGGGCGAACACCCTGATCCGGCGAAGTATTTTTTGATCGGGCTGCTGATTTTTTCAACCGCAGTGACCCAACTCTGGATTAACCACCCAGACACGTTCCGAAGAAATTCTCGCGTCGGTCTGGTGTTTGGGGTGATTCTTTTCCACCTCTGCGTGGCGAAGCTCGTCATGGTCATCTCCACCCAGAGTCAAGGAGGGTTGCCGAAAGAGTTCGGAGTTTTATTGATTCCATTCGCGCTGGCGCCCCTAATATTGTCGGTCCTGTTAGGCAAAAACCTCGGCATTTACGGGGCGATCTTCGTCAGTCTCTGGAGCTCGATTCTATTCCGCGGTGTTGATGCGTTCCTGCTCGTAATGAGCCTCATAAGCGGATTCATTGCAGTTTTCGTGACCATTCAGGTGCGCCGGCGCAGCCGTCTGTTGCGGGCGGGTATGTATGTGGGTTTAGCAACCTGGATTTTAGCGGTCTCGTTCGGCATCATCACGATTCCGTGGCTCAGGCTGAATGACATGGATTTAAGCATGTTCATGAGACAGTCTGCCGCTGCGATCCTGACCGGAGTCGTTACGGCGATGGTGGTCAGCGGGGCGTTGCCGATGCTCGAAGCGGCTTTGGTATCACCACGGATATGTCGTGGCTTGAGATGGCCGACCGGAATCATCCGCTGCTGCTTCGGCTCAGTCTTGAGGCTCCCGGAACCTGGCATCACAGTGACGTAGTTGCGGACCTTGCCGAAATGGCTGCGAACAAGATCGGAGCCAACGGTACGATGTGCCGCGCGTGCGCTTACTTTCATGATATCGGCAAGCTGGTGAAGCCAAACTATTTTTCAGAGAATATCGTTAGCGACGATAATCCGCATGACGACCTTGCTCCGACCATGAGCGCCTTAATCATTATCGCGCATGTCAAGGAGGGCGTCGATTTGGCGCTCAAGTATGGGCTCAATCAGCGGATTATTGACGTGATTCAGCAGCATCATGGGACTTCGCTGGTCGCTTACTTCTATAAACGGGCGATCCAGCAGCAGCAGGATGCACGCGAAGGCGGAAAGATTATGAACATCCGCGAGGAAGACATCCCGGAGGTCCGCGAAGAAAGTTTCCGATACAGCGGGCCGAAGCCGCAGTTTAAGGAGAGCGGTATAATCAGCCTCGCGGATGCGGTTGAGAGTGCTTCCCGGAGCCTGGAGAAGCCTACTCCGCAAAAGATCGAGCAACTCGTGAACGACATAATGAACCGACGAATCTCGGAGGGACAGTTGGACGAGTGCGACCTGACTTTGAAGGAATTGAAGATCATTGCGGAAACGTTCAGATTCACCGTTCAGAACATGCTTCACACCCGCATCAAGTATCCTAAGGATGAAGAGCGGGCGGAGCAGGAGACGCGGCGACTACGTAATCTTCCTCCCGCCTCCGCGGCATAATGCCATCTCTCGAGCTGCTAAATCGTCAGCGCAAAAGGCGGATCGATACTAGACTTTTCCGCGCGTCCGCGGAGCTGGCGATCGCGAAGGTGGTGGAACGCTTCGGCCCAAACTCCTTGCCGGAAGAAATCATCGTTGTTCTCGTGTCCGACGCGCTGATCAGCCGGATTCACCGCGATTTCATGGCGACTGATGGACCTACCGACGTCATAACGTTTCAGCACGGCGAGATCTTTATCAGCTTGGATACAGCCGAGCGCCAGGGAAAAAAGTTTTCGAGCGACCTTGAACGGGAGCTGCGGCTCTATTTCGTTCACGGCTTGTTGCATTTGTCGGGGCTCGACGACCTGACGGATCAAGGTTTCGCCGAAATGGCGACTGCCCAGGAGGCTATCGTGCAGCAAGTTGAGGAGCTCTTGGGACGCGCTCCCGCGCGAGTGTAAAAGCCTGATAGGCCAGGCTACGCGGTAGCCCTAGCCGCTTCGCCTCGCCCTCCTACCGCGCTGGAGCGCGCCCGCTACCGACCGAAGTTGTATTTTTGCGATCGCGGCGTTAAGCAAGTCTCAAATGAATGCTTTGATGACACGGCGGCTTGGTTCAAGTAAAACTCCAGCCATCGGGATGGGATGCTGGGCCATCGGTGGACCGTTCTGGGCGGGTACACAGCCTCTAGCCCAAGGCGCTCTGGGTTGGATTTGGGCTCGAAGCCCGCAAACGATCCCTATCCCCGGCTTTCGGACTGTGAAACAGGTGGAAGAAAACGTGGCTGCGCTTCGCCTCGGTCCGCTAACCGAGGACGAGATTCGGCAAATAGCGGAGCTCCTACGGTGGTAGGATCGCTCGGAAGCACCTACTACGCCTCGTCCCCTGGCTTCAGTTGCCCCGAAAGGTTTCTCAGGGCGAGCACACGAGCGAGCACCGGCGGGTGCGTAAAGTGTAAACCCACCAGCAGTGGGTGAGGAGTGAGGTTCGACAAACTGTCTTTACTGAGCCGCTTGAGCGCTTGAATCAGCGGGTTTGGGTCACCCAATGTTTCCGCGGCGAAGCGATCCGCCTCGAATTCATGTTTTCGACTCCAGAAGTTGGCTAGAATACCAAGCAACACGGCAACCGGGCGGATCGATATACCGTATAGCGTTAGGCCGGCGTAGTAAGAAGCCGTTGTGACCCCAAATGCTTTGAAAAGTTCTGGACGAGAAATGCAGAAGGACGCTCCCAGGAAGAGCAGAAACAGGTTGAGCTGCCCGAATATAAAATGCTGGATGATGTGATGCTTTTTGAAATGGCCGATCTCGTGGGCCAGTACGGCCAGCAACTCTGGGACCGTATGGTTGTTGATCAAGGTATCGTACAATGCTATCCGCTTGTTCGAACCGAATCCGGTGAAAAATGCGTTCGCCTTGGAAGAACGGCGGGACCCGTCAATGACTGACAGTTCGCGGATGGGAAACCGCTGGCGAAAACAGAATTCAGTTACTTGTTCTCTCAGGTTCCCGGCGGGAACAGGGCTGAACTTAAAAAACAGCGGTAAGATAATCTTCGGCGCCAAATACATCAAAATGACCGAAACCGCCGCCGTGGAAATCCACGCGATAATCCAGGCGCGAAGGCCAAAAGATGCGAACAAAGTCAGTACGATTAGCACGAAGCCACCCAGCAGCAGACCGGAAATGCACCATTCTTTCAATCGATCAACGATAAAGGTACCGGCGGTCGTCCGATTAAAGCCGTAGCGCTGCTCGATCACGAACGTGTGATAAATCGCAAACGGGAGCAAAAGCAGTTCTCGCGCGACGCAAAGAGCGCCTAGATAGAGTAATCCGGCGAAAGTGTTTGGGAGCTTCAACCCCCGGATTAATAGGTCCAACCCTTCAAAGCCGCCGAGAAACCAGAAGGCCAGGAGCGACGCCAGCATGGTCGTTGACGCGACGAGTTCGCACCAGGTGTTTGTCCGCGTATATCCCTGTGATCGGCGATAGCGGTTTTCATCGTAGACATCCGAAAATTCGCTTGGAACTCGCGTCTCCAAGTTCCTTAGATTGAGGAGCTTAGCAAGTGTATCGAGCAAGTAGTAGCCGATTAAGCTGCACAAGACGAAACCACTGATCATAGATGGATCTGGGATTGGTAGAGTATCGCCTATTGCAGATAAGTTTTCAGCCTAGAATTAGGCCCAGCCCCCCCGAGCTGCATCGCTCACAAATCTTTAGAGATTTTTGAGCGATGCAGGCTTTTGCGGGCTAGTTTTCTTCAAAAACCGGGTTGCACTTGACCGATCGGTCCAGTATGTTGGCACAGAGAATGAGGGTTTGTGATTCAAAGCTGCGTCTCTTGCAGACGGCCCATGAACTTATCTGGCGACAGAGTTATGGCTCTGTCGGTGTTGACCAGATTTGCGAGCAATCCGGGGTAAAAAAGGGCAGCTTCTA
>JAFAJU010000305.1 GCA_019236035.1 Verrucomicrobiota bacterium
TTTCGATCGCAGTTGTCCTGACGGCTGTGTTCGTGCCCACAGCACTGGTCAGTGGTATCAGCGGCCAATTTTATCGGCAGTTTGCACTGACCATCGCTATTGCCACCTTAATTTCGGCATTCAACTCGCTTACCCTGAGCCCGGCATTAGCAGCGCTCTTAATCAAACCGGGCCACGCGAAGAAAGATGTCCTTAGCCGGCTGATTGATATCTTTCTGGGTTGGTTTTTCCGCTTATTCAATCGAACGTTCGATTGGGGAATCGCTGGTTACGGAGCTGTGGTGCGCCGGCTGCTTCGAGTCAGCGGAGTGGTCTTAGTCGTTTATGTCGGACTTCTTGCTCTGACCGGGGTGGTGTTCAAGAAGGTGCCGGGCGGTTTTATTCCGACCATGGATCAGGGCTACCTCATCGTGTTTGCGCAGCTACCGGACGGAGCTTCACTCCAACGCAACGACGACGTCCGCAGACAGATCGGGGAGATTGGCAAGAATATTCCCGGGGTCGAGCTCACCTTCGCAATCGAGGGTTTGTCGATCATAGATTCGACGACCAAGTCCAATGCCTTGACAGTCTTTTTCCCCCTGAAACCGTTTAGTGAACGGATCGGTCATCCGGAACAATCGGCTGCGGCAATCGTAGCGAAACTGCAGACGGCATTTTCATCGATTCAGGATGCGTTTGTTGTGGCCATTGAGCCTCCTTCGGTCCGAGGCATGGGGAACGCGGGCGGGTTCCAACTCGAGATTGAGGATCGCCGAAACGCCGGCTTAAACGCGTTGCAGCAAGCGACCGACGCGGTCACCACTGCGGCCAACGCGGAGCCGGGCTTAAGCGGAGTCTTTACCACCTATCGTTCACAGGTTCCTCAGCTGTTTCTGAATATCGACCGGGAAAAGGTGCAGACCTTGAATGTGCCGATCAGCTCGGTGTTTACTACTCTCCAAAGTTATCTTGGGACCAACTATGTGAATGACTTCAACTTCCTGGGCCGAACGTATCAGGTAAACTTGCAAGGTGACGCAGCTTTCCGGTCGAATCCTGATCAGATCCTGAGGATGTACACCCGCAATAGCACCGGCGGAATGGTGCCATTGGGTAGTTTGATGGATGTTCAACGGATCAATGGTCCGGATACGGTCAGCCATTACAACGTCTATCCCGCTGCCCTGATTCAAGGGGCGACATTGCCGGGAGTCAGTTCTGGCCAGGCGATCGAAAAGATGGAACGAATTTGTCGAGAGAATCTCCCAAGCCAGTTCTCGTTCGAGTGGACGCAATTGACCTATCAAGAGGTCACCGCCGGTAACACGGCGATTTTCATCTTTCCTCTCTGTGTCTTGTTCGTGTTTTTGGCGCTGGCCGCGCAATACGAGAGTTGGTCCTTGCCGTTGGCGGTCATTCTGATTGTTCCCATGTGCTTACTGTCGGCCATGGCTGGAGTCTATTTCCGAGGACAGGACAACAATATCTTCACGCAAATCGGATTCATCGTTCTTGTGGGACTTGCCTCTAAAAATGCGATCTTGATCGTAGAGTTTGCCAGGCAGCAGATGTTATCCGGGAAAGGGCGAATCGAGGCTGCGGCGGAAGCTGCCCGGTTGCGGTTGCGCCCCATCCTGATGACCTCGTTTGCTTTCATTCTTGGTGTCTTGCCGTTAGTGATCGCTCAAGGGGCGGGAGCCGAAATGGATCAGGCATTGGGTACAGCCGTCTTTGCTGGAATGATCGGAGTGACCTTCTTTGGAATCTTTCTGACGCCGGTATTTTTCTCTGTGATCATGAAGATCTTTGCCCGAGTTCCCAAACAGAAAAAGCAAAGTGTAATCTCGCATCGATTGCGGAGGGAAGAGCCGGTTCATTGAGCCGCGCAAAAAGCAGCTATTGGGACGGTAACGGGGCCGCGGGCCCCGGGCTAGGACGCGACGAAGCGCGTCCCTGCCAAACGATCTGGTAGGGCCAAGGACTTCGGCGAGCTCAGTCGAGCTGTTCACCTTGGCCTTGCGTCGGCAACGGGGTGCGACAAAAACGAAGAGAATCTGCACAGAAGCACACGAAGATCACGAAGAGGAGGGAATTGGCAAAAACCGCTAATGACAACAACACAGTGAGTGATTGTTGTGAACATATCGGCAAACCAGTAACTACAGCCGGGCGAACAGAAGCGCTATATAGACAGCAATCAATAGACCACCTGCAGGAGCTAACACCCTGTGGAACCACACATTCCGGGTGACGGCTCCGGCGATCGCAGCCACGCAAAACATAAGTTCAAACGCGCT
>JAFAJU010000499.1 GCA_019236035.1 Verrucomicrobiota bacterium
ACCACCGCTTCCGACTCAGCTCCGACTGTGTAGTAGGAGGTCAAGAGCACCCCGATAAGCAGGAGCACAATGGCGATCGCGCCAATTCGCCCGACCGAGGGAAGGTTAACTTTGATGACACGCGGCATGCAGCAACTCCAAGAGTAAGCCTACTGGAGCATTCTCGGTTATAAGCGCAAGTCAATCCGCCATGAATCTGCCAGGAGTCCGAGACAGTAGCCGTTTGCATCGGCATCAAAACCGCGCAATCCTCGATCAGGTTGACATGCCTACGATCCTGGAGCTTATACGTGGCGGCGAGGTGTGGCGTTATGACCCAGGGCAAGTGGTCCTGGAGCAGGGCGAAAAGACCAATCTGCTTTTTTTTCTGATCGAGGGCGCGGTTGAGATAATAAGAGATGGCGTCCAGGTCGCTACAGCATCGCAACCCGGCGCGGTGTTTGGCGAAATATCGGCGCTGCTCGGCGGCAAACATACGGCAACCGTCCGAACGCTCGCGCCCTGTGACTTTCATGTCGTCCAGAACCCCCGTGAATTCCTGGAAGCGTCACCGATCGTTTGTTTGCACGTTTGTGAGCTGGTGGCGCGGCGGCTCGACGCCCTGACTAAATATCTTGTGGACGTGAAACAACAATTTCAGGGACACGAGCATCTCGGCATGGTGGACGAAGTGTTGGAAACGTTGATGCATCGTCAACCTGTTGACAGGGTTAGGCCCGGCGAATCACAGGTCAGGCAAACTGAGTCGTCGGACTGACTCGCCCTCCGCGGAAATCCATGCCGCGACCAGCGCATCAAAATCGAGGTCTATGTAGGTCGGAAATGAACCCGGCTGCCTGCCCGGGTTGAAAACCCAGGTCTTGCCAATGCGGTCTATCCACGACCCTTCAGGATAGAAGGGCGCACTGTGAATATGGCCGCTCAGCACGAGATCGGGTTCAAAGCGAGTGATCCACTCGAGAAGGAATGGGTCGCCCAGGAGTTTTTTCCCGGACCAACTGACGCGCGCTCCTTCGGGTGGTTCATGATGACTCCAGATCCAACGGCCGGCACTCTTGGCCGACTCCCGCGCAAGCAGATTTTCCAACTCGGCGCGCGACACGGGCCCATTCCACCAAGGGCAGGCTGTCACTCGAGTATCGCCGAGCCAGGCACTTTCTCCATCGACAAAGAGACCTTCTGCTCGGCTCAGGAGAAGCCATTCAGCGAACGATTCGTTAGCAGCGTTGCATCTGTCTCCATCGTGGTTACCGGAACTAACCAGCAACGGCGCGTTTCGCCGAATACGACCCAGGTACTTTTCGACGACGACGATCTGCACGTCAAAATCCAATGCAGAACCCAGGTCGAGCAAGTCGCCGCCGATAATGACAAGATCATACCGTCCGGCGTTTGCCACCAGCCAGTCGAGTTGCTTGAGTGTATAATGCAGGTCAGCAACGAACAGCATTCTCATTGGAATCAGGAGTTCAGGAGTCAGGAGTTGCAGGAGTCCAGAATGGGCGACTTCGGTGCCCGTTCTTGGGGGTGCAGAAGCAAGATCATCGCAACCATCCGCAAACTAGAAATTCGCGGCTCCATTCTGAAACTCCTGAACTCCTGAACTCCTGAACTCCTGATTCCTCAGCGAATGAATTCATCCACATACCCTTCTCCCAAGCCGTTTTCGGCATAGTGCCGCCGGCACATCGCTATCTTTGTAAAGACGTCCTCATATCCCGTCTGTTTGCCCCACGGATCGACGTAAATCATGACGCCGGTAATATGGAACAGGGTGATCATTTCCGGCACATTTTCAGGAACCACCAGCGTGTGGGTCTCACCCGGCGGCTCAAACACGTAACACCCTTCTGTCGCCGTCCAGTTGTGTTCGAGGTAATGCCAGCTTCCCCGAAGCACGAAACCGTGCACCGGCGCCGGATGCCGATGGCGGGTAAGCACACCGGACCTGCGTACACGCAGGAGGTTAACCCAGTAGCCTTGGGAAGCATTCAGGCAAAGTGGCCGGAACCAGACGTTTTCCATCTGCGGCACCCAGATTCGCTCATCATCACTAGCTGCTGGCGAGATGACTAGCTCGGTCTGGGCTTCAGCTGGGAAAGGCAGTTGGTAGGGCATCCGACTATCATCGGTAGGCTGACTATTTTTGGTGATCGGTTGGCTCATGAGAAGCTCCTGAGTTTTTAAGCAATGAGATAGCCGCCGTCCACCGGAAGGATGACGCCGGTGATAAAATTGGCGGCGGGAGAGCAAAGGAAGACCACCGCACCGGCCAGGTCTTGGGGGCGACCCCACCGGTTCAGGGGTGTGCGGGCCAGGATAGCGGCACTCCGGACGGGATCGTCCTGCAGCCTCTGCGTCAGCGGCGTGGCAATCCAACCGGGCGCGACGGCGTTCACGCGGATCTGATCGGTCGCCCACGCGATGGCGAGGCTCTTGGTCAGTTGCGCAACCCCACCCTTGCTGGCGCTGTAAGCCGGCGCTAGTCCGGCGCCGAAGAAACTGAGCATCGAGGCAATGTTAACGATCGATCCGCCGCGTCTCGCCAGCAGCGGCTTGCAGGCAAGGCACATACGCATAGTGCTGGTCAGGTTGATATCGACCACCTGTTGGAATTTATCCAACTCGTACTCGGCCTCGCGCCTGATGATGCCGGCGCTATTCACCAGGATGTCGAGGCGGTCGAGACGTGCGATTAACTGGTCGATGCTCTGCGTGTCCGAAACATCGAGCGGAAGCACCTCTATGCGATCATCCAGCTCAGACGCCGGTTCTCCACGGGGCAGATCAGCCGCAAACACCTGACAGCTCGCGGCGAGCAGTCCATGGGCGATTGCCGAACCGATGCCGCCGGTACCACCTGTGATCAGTGCTGTTTTGCCGGAGAGGTCGAACATAAGCGCTTGGTGGTCCGGTAAAGTCTACCGTTTCCCCAGGTCGGTTGCCAACCCCGAAGCGGCGCTTCAAGAGCTCGTGCTCGTGCTCGTCTCGTGCTCGAATAAACATCAAGCCTTAGGCCAAAAACCATCGAGATGAGCCAATTGGCTCTTTTCCCTCTGAGCCCCAAGGACCAATTCCTTACCGCCCGAGCACACGGAGAAGACTCCGTCGGCAAGACCGTAGCGCTCAGGTTTCGAGCACGAGCACGAGCAGAAGGATAACCGATTTCGCAACCGGCTCTGGCTAGGCAGCCAGGAGGCGGCGAAACGCGTCCCTACCGAACGTTGGGCCAACCTACGATCAGACTCGGCCCTTGATATAAGTTAATCTGATACGTACTAGATAAAACATATATTTTTATAATCCACGGGGCCGCGGCAGACTTGCGCAGTTTCAAACATGAATACGCAACCTTTACCTCTCGACCCTACCGCGGAGCCTGCCAGTCCCGAGACCGGCCTCAGGCCGGAAGCCTCGACTCGCCCGCGCTGGTTATTTAACCTTGAGTCGTTTCCGCGCGACGTACGCCAAGCCATCTTTATCTCCGCGGCGGCGTTTTGCCTCACTCCCTGGATATCTCCCCCAACGGCCCTGGCCCTGGGCGCAATCCTAGCCTTGACTCACGAGAACCCCTTCGCACATCTCGGCAAGAAAGTCTCCACTAAGCTGCTGCAGGTCTGCGTGGTCTTTTTAGGCTTTGGCATGGATCTGCCCGTTGTCCTGCGCACGGGCCTCGAAGGTAGCGGTTTGGCTGCAGCCACCATCGCGACAACCCTCGGATTAGGTTGGATCCTTGGCAAACGGTTCCGAATCGATCGTAAGGTTTCAGCGATGATTTCCGCGGGCACTGCGATCTGCGGTGGGTCGGCCATCGCGGCAGTCGGAGCCTTAATCGGTGTAGGCGAAAGCGAGATTAGCGTTGCGATGGGGACAATCTTTGTTCTCAATGCCGCCGCGCTTTACTTGTTTCCCTGGCTAGGCCACGCACTGGGACTTACCCAGGTCCAATTTGGTACCTGGGCAGGCATCGCTATTCACGATATTTCTTCCGTGGTCGGCGCAAGCGCCCATTACGGTCTGGACGCCTTACAGACGGCGACGGCAGTGAAACTCTCCCGTGCCCTTTGGATCATCCCGGTAGCCTTAGGTATGGCGGCCATCTTTCAGTCGCGTGGGGCTCGCTACCAAACCGGGACCCAGCATAAGTCCAAAATGCAATTTCCCTGGTTTATTGGGTTTTTTCTGCTCGCGTCGGTGGCTCGCAGCTTCGTTCCCGGGATGGCAGCCATTGCCCCGGTGTTAGGACACGCAGCCACCACCGGTCTCACGCTCACCTTGTTCCTGATCGGGGCAGGCCTTTCGGCAAAAACGCTGCGCGCCGTCGGTTGGCGACCGTTCCTGCAGGGGATTGTCCTCTGGCTGTTCATCAGTGTCCTCTCTCTAGCGTTCATTGTCCGATTTGTTTAACCAAACACCGGGATCCGCGACCAGAGATTATGTTAACTCCCGAGCCCAGCATGACACCAAAATATAGTTTCGGTGTAACCGAAGTCGAAAGCTGGAGCAGCTTGTGGAAGGCTGCTCAGAGCGATCCCGATCCGGACCCAGAAGAGTGGGTCACCTTCTTGGAGCGAATTCAGGAATGCTTCCATAGTCGCTACGAAAACTATCCGGACGAGCTGTACTTTTGGAACGACTTCTCAGTTGATCGGACACTGGACCTGAAAATCGTCAAGCCGTCGGCTCTAACAGCCGGTTTGCTTTCGGATCTACAAAAATATCTCCAGACGCATGGCCAGGATATGTGGCGGATTCGAATTCCTATCTCTTTCCAACCGGGCAAATGCCATCGGATGATCGTGGTCTATGCCCACTCCATAGATATCCCGCCAATTAGTGATGAAATTTGGTAGGGACGCGCTTCGTCGCGTCCTAGCTCGAAACGAACACATAATTATACAAATCTTTCGAGATTTTTAAGCGATGCAGGCTAGAATCACGCAATGACAACGCCGGGCTTGAAAACCCTCCAGAGTCCCTACTCGGTCCATGAAACGATCAATCGATTAGAAGGTTTACTGAAGTCGAAAGGTATAAAGATATTCGCTCGTATCGATCAAGCTGCAGAAGCCCAGGCGGCGGGGCTTTCGATGCGTCCGACGGAGCTTTTGATCTACGGAGATCCGAAAACCGGTACACCGCTGATGAACGAATATCCGTCACTTGCGATTGATCTTCCCTTGAAGGCGCTTGCTTGGGAATCCGCCGAGGGAAAAGTCTATTTGAGCTTTAATTCTGCCGAATTCCTTATCGAAAGGCACCACCTGGCCGGTGAGCCTTTCAAGGCCGTGGAGTCGCTGCTTGCTCGCGCAGTGGATTAACGGGTAAAAGCGAGCACTATGTGCACCGCCTAGGGTCCGCTTCCAGTGAACTCCAACCTACCGACGACAACATGTTTTCACGAATCCCATTCGATAAAGTCAATTGGCTCATCAGCTCGTTTCTAATCGGCACCTTGTTCCTTGCGCTCACCGCCGTGCCGGCCTACCTCTGGTTCTTCGGGATCGACTGGTTCCAAATCGGTCTATTCTTTGCGATGTTCTTCGGGGTCGGTTTCTCCATTACCCTGGGCTATCACCGGCTCTTCTCGCACCTTACCTTCCAGGCACACTGGACTGTTCGGCTGCTAACTTTGATTTTCGGCGCCGGTGCGTTCGAAAACTCCGTGCTTCTTTGGTCTTGCGAACATCGTAATCACCACAAGCATGTCGATCATGCCGACGATCCCTACTGCATAGCCAAGGGACTTTTTCACGCCCACATCGGCTGGCTACTTTTCAAACTCGACCCGGACCCCCCTTTTGACAACGTCGCTGACTTGCAGAAGGATCCGCTCATCATGTGGCAACATCGCCACATCCACTTGATTGCCGCGCTGGTCGCTTTCGGGTTCCCGACGCTGCTCGGCTTCGCTTGGGGAGGATGGTCTTCAGCGCTTGGCGCTTTCCTCATCGCGGGCGTCGCACGCATTGTCATTCTCCAGCACTGCACTTTCTGCATCAACTCGCTTTGCCACTATGTCGGTGATCGTCCGTATTCGTCCAAATGCAGCGCTCGCGACTGGTGGCTCATGGCCATCGTGACCTTGGGCGAGGGGTACCACAACTATCATCACGAATTTCAGCATGACTACCGCAACGGCGTAAAGCCATGGCAAATCGACCCAACAAAGTGGCTGATCTGGACGTTATCCAAACTTGGTCTTGCCAGAAAGCTGCGCCGCGTTCCTGCCGAGAAAATTATTCTTACCGAACTGGCCGAAGCGCAACGCCGGCTGGAGGCTTACCTCGCCCGCACCGGACTGACCGATGCCGCCTCCGAATGCCTCGCCGGCACTCATCGTCGCCTGCAGGCCATTGCGCAGCAGTGGACCTTACGTCAGAGCCAGCAGCTTGAACTGACTCGTGAAATGCTGGCCACGCTCCGTAATGAGGTTCGTATTGTGACGAGAACCCTCCGGCGGTTGGGCGCGCACGATCCCCAGGTCGCGTAACAAATCGTCCCCGTACTCGTAATCGATTTCTGGACGTAGCAGCCAAAAAATGGACGTAGACCCGTGCTTTCCGGATTCAGCGCCGAAGGCGCGACATAAGATAGCCTAGGGCAAGCGAAGGGCCGGTTTCGGCCCGTAGCGCAGCCCTAGGTAAACGCAAAAAGAGAGGCTAGCGCTGAAAGCGCGACAGAAGGGTAGCCAGAGTGCCAAAGACCCGCGATTAATGGCTCGACCTGGGAAAATATAGTCCGCATTGGGGCGCGCTTTCAGCGCTGATTGCCCTATAATAGAGTTCCTAGCCCTGCGGGCTAGGCTTTCTTGACGTCACGCCTTCGGCGCTAAAAATGAAGCCGAGTTCGAGGACGAAAGGGGCGCGCTTCGTCGCGTCCTAGCCCCAATCGAACCGAGCCAAATTTTTCAGCAATATCAAGAATCCTCTTCCCCCCTGCGATCACGGTCCTCACAATGGAGAGGCCCTTTTGACGTCCGCTTCATCCTGAAGACCCTATGAACCGTTGGAAAAGAGGATTTGAGATCACTCTGTGGAACAGCCGCCTGATCGTGGTGTTCGCGGTGATTCCCAGCATTGCGGTCGGCATAGTTCTGTTTTGCATCAACGCAATTGAGTCTATCCGGGTGCTGCCCGACCTGCTGCAATGCATAGACCTAACCTTGCCTGCCGACCAGAGAGAAAAGCTCCTCAAACAAAGCCTGCTACGGGAGATCTCGGCGATTGATGGTTACCTGTTGGGCGCATTCATGTTGATCTTCGCTTTTGGCTTATATGAACTTTTCCTGGCCGATTTGGAGGAGGCTCGCTCCTCTCGAACGGCCGGGCGAATTCTCCGGATCAGATCGCTGGATGACTTGAAGACACGCCTGGCGAAAGTAATTCTGATCATTCTAATCGTTGAGACGTTCAAAGATGCTTTTGGAATCAAGGCTGAATCGGCGCTGGAGTTGCTTTACGTTGGTGCCACGATTGCCCTGATCGGCCTGGCACTCTATCTGACCCATGGGTCCGAGCCGGAAAAGAATCCAGAGCCGGCTCTTGAAGACAAGAGCCTGCATCGCTCTCAAATCTCTGAAGATTTGTGAGCAATGCAGGCTAACGAGGCGGGATATTGTCTCGAAAAATCACTTGCATTCCAACCGCCAGGTCGCGCCGATCTATCGGTTGACCCCTGGCCGCTCTGGCAAGAGCGCGGATGGCCTCGCGTGCTTCCAATCTCGGATGCTGGTCAATGACCGCATCCATGACTCCGGAAAGCAGGAAACGCCTGCTGTGTTCCGTCAATTCGTGACCGCTGAACACTATCTCGAGGGCCCGTCCACTTTCTTCCAGCGCGCGGGCAATACCGCGGTTTCCGGCACCAATGTTGTAAACGCCACCAAGGTTTGGATGGTTCCTCATCAGCTCGGCGGTCTCTGTGTAACTGCGTTCCATGTCATCGAGGTTTTCCTGGAGCTGGAGCACAGCCAGCTCTGGGAATTCCTCGGCCAGCACGTGGCGAAATCCCATCTCCCGCTCTTCATGGCCGCGATAGCTGAGGCTGCCGGCAAACAAAGCGACCTTGCCGTGGCGCGCACCCATGAATCGTCCCAGGAGGTAGCCGGCGAGCCGACCCGCCGCTCGGTTATCGATACCTAGATAACCAATCCGAGGCACGTTCGGTATGTCCGACACCATTGCAAGCAGCGGGATCTGCGCCGCGTCAAGGTCGCGCACCGCTTCCCGCACCTTCGGGTGATCTAGCGCCACTATCCCAATTTCATCAACTGCATCGTGCAACGCTTGCAATTTCTCAGAGAGCGCGTCTGGGCTGAAGCCTTCGACCCGATGGACGCAGACTCGCTCGCTCGGAAAAGCGCCGGCTTCTTCCTCGAATCCGGCAGCCAGCAGGTTCATGTAAGTGTTGGTGCCACCAGGTAAAACAAAGTCCAAGCGCACTGGCGCAAGCAGTTCCGTGGCCAACGGAACCGGATAACCGAGTTGCTGAGCAACGCTTAATACGTGGTCTCGCGTTCGGGCACTGACCCCGTTTCGGCTGTTCATGACCCGATCAACGGTTGCAGTGCTCACTCCGGCTTCACGTGCCAGGTCCGAGATGGTCACTTTAGCGGGATTCATTCTTAACAGCCGGAAGAATCTTCAAAGGTTCCATCAAATCTTGCAATCAAAAAGATGTTTTGTCTTGATATTTTTATATCGAAATATGAGTGTTTGCATCGCCCCGTCATGAGTTCCCCAAATGTCAAAGGCGAGGTGATTCCAGGTCCCGGTCTTTCGCCAACTCCCTCATCAGACCGCGGTGATGCGCCCGGCCCGCATCAGTCGCGTGCGCACCGACTCGCGCGAAAACTGCTTAGTCAACGCGAAGCCTCCGTGTTCCTGAT
>JAFAJU010000052.1 GCA_019236035.1 Verrucomicrobiota bacterium
GATCATTTTGGAACGTTGCTAGCCTGCATCGCTCACAAATCTTTAAAGATTTTTGAGCGATGCAGGCTCTGGCAGCAGAATCCTCCGGCTACGCCGGACCATTCTGCTGCTTTTTGCGGGCTCGCCGAGAGCCCATAGGACCCGTTAGTCCTATAGGTCTTATAGGACCTATTCCTATAGACTTTCCAGCAGCGTCGCCAACTGCCCCGGCTCTGTTACCGGGGGTTCGCAGGCGAAATTTCGGCAAACGTAGGCAGCCGCTCGTCCATCTACCGGTTTCATTTGGTCAAGCGCCTCAATATGCTCAGCCAGCCATTTCTGGCCGGCCCCGCCATCTGCGAGCAAAACGACTTTATTTGGTAAGTAGCGTCTCCGGACGGTACGCAGGAGTTCTTCAGTTTCCGGCTCTCCCTTTTGACCCGCCACCACGATCTGCACCGGTTCGGTGATCGTCGCATCCAATGCAGCCAGCATTTGCGGCAAGGCCACCGGCATCCGCTCGAGGGCCGGGTGAAACGCCCCGACAATGCGCCCGGCCGAATGCTGAAACTCTTTTCGGTCGAAGATCCGGGCTAATCTGGCCAGGTTCATCGCGGCAACCGAGTTCGCGGACGGTTCAGCACCATCGTGGTCCTCCTTCATACGGAACAAAATGTCGGCTGCACCCTCTTCCGTACTGAAATATCCACCCTTGGGATCGGCAAAAAGAGCGTTCATTTGGACTTGCAATTCTCCTGCCCACTGGAGCCAGCGGACGTCGAAATCGGCCTCATACAAATCCAGCAGGCCTTGGATCAAAAAGGCATAGTCTTCAGCAAAACCGCGGGTGGCGCCGGCCGTTTCGCGGTAACTCCTCAGCAAGCGGCGCTGGTACAGATTTGCCTGCAGAAAGTCGCTGGCCCGCTGCGCTGCAGCCAGATAGCGCTGTTCTCCGAGTACTTGAAACGATTTGGAAAGACCGGAGATCATGAGCCCGTTCCACGCCGTTACTATCTTATCGTCAAGATGCGGGCGTGGACGCTGGTCTCGGATGGCTTTGAGTTTTCGACGAGCCGAAGAGAGTAGTTCACGGACCTCTGCTTCGCTTTTGCCGGTTAATTTTGCCACCAACTCAACGTCGTTCTGCATGAACAGCACGTTGTGCCCGGTCAGTTCATGGTGGGGATCGCTTGCCGCAGCCACGTTGCCGGCGCGTTCGACGCCGTACGTCCTGCGAAACGCCAGAGATTCTTCCGGCGTGAGCACGCGCTCAAGCTCCTGGTGCGTCCAAACGTAAAACGCGCCCTCTCGTTTATCAGTCGCGCCCGCCTCAGGGAAACTGTCGGCGTCTTCTGCCGAATAAAAGCCGCCTTCAGGGGAGGTCAGATCGCGCAAGACATAGTCAAGCGTCTCTCGAATCACACGTTCGAACTCAGGGTCCGCTGTCACCTGAAATATCTCGGTATACGCCACGATAAGTTGCGCCTGGTCATACAACATTTTCTCGAAGTGCGGAACGTGCCATCGGTCATCGACCGAATAGCGGTGAAAACCACCGCCCAGATGATCATAAATTCCGCCGCGCGCCATCTTGCGCAGCGTGAACTCAACCATCTCGAGCGGGTTCATTTTTTTGCTTCGCAGCCAGTATCGCAGCAGGAAACTGAAGACCGCCGGGCGCGGAAATTTCGGAGCAGAAGTGAATCCTCCCTCTTCGGGATCGTAACCGGATGCTAACTGGCGGTATCCGTTCTCCAGCCAATCGAGGTTCAGCGGGCTGGAATCGATCGATTGCGCCTCTAGGATGCGGTCCTCGATCGCCTGTGTAAACTGCGCGCCTTGATCCAGGATCTTTCCCGGACTCTCCTTCCAGATTTCAGCAATACGATTGAGTAAGGAGGCGAATCCGGGTCGGCCATAACGGTCATCTGGCGGATAATAGGTTCCGCCTAGAAACGGTTTAAGATCGGGTGTGAGAAAAACACTCATCGGCCACCCTCCTGATCCGGTGGTGCTTTGAACGAAGGTCATATAAACACGGTCAACGTCCGGTCTCTCCTCACGATCGACTTTGATGCTGACGTAGTGCCGGTTCAGAATGTCTGCCACAGCGGGATTCTCGAATGATTCGCGCTCCATGACGTGGCACCAGTGACACGTGGAGTAGCCTATCGAAAGAAAGATTGGCATGTTCTCGGTCCGGGCCTTCTGGAAGGCTTCCTGGCCCCAGGGATACCAGTCGACCGGGTTGTGCGCATGTTGGAGCAAATAAGGCGACTTCTCTTGAATCAGCCGATTCGGTTGGCGCTCTGACGGCATACGGCAAGAAAACACGCTTCTCCCCTGCACGAAACTGAATAAGTTTAGAGTTCGGAGTTCGGGGTTTGGAGTTCGGGGTTCGGGGTTGGGAGAGCGGCAGCG
>JAFAJU010000085.1 GCA_019236035.1 Verrucomicrobiota bacterium
ACGACCGCAGCAATGGCATCCAGTTCAAGACCGACAAACGACGCCGGATTTCCAGACTGCATATAAAACGTCGAAACGACTCCTCCAAATGCAGAGAAGAATCCGGCGAGTGCATAGGTGGTGATTTTCGTCCGCGCAATCGGCACACCCATTAAGCGAGCAGAGTTTTCGTTCGATCCGATCGCATAAACATACCGTCCGAATCGGGTGAACCCGGCCACCAAAGATCCTATTACAACCGACCCCAGGAAGCACACGGCGGTGAAAGGCAGCACTGCTTTTGGCGCGACCAGGATCGAAAGCTGCGGCAGGACCTCGGCGTAGAAGGGGTGATCGATCCCAATTGATTCAGGGTGGATTACAAAGCCCAGCCCACGCAAACAAAAGAGACCAGCCAGTGTGACCAGAAAAGGTGGCATTTCGAAGAACTGGATCAGGCAGCCCATGACCGCACCGGCAGCGGTTCCGATGCAAACCGCGATCCCCATCGCCAGGAACGGGTCGCACCCAGCCTGC
This sequence comes from Verrucomicrobiota bacterium, assembly GCA_019236035.1. Lineage (GTDB taxonomy): Bacteria > Verrucomicrobiota > Verrucomicrobiia > Chthoniobacterales > JAFAMB01 > JAFAMB01. The sequence continues at coordinate 517 of JAFAJU010000085.1, forward strand.
AACAGTCGGGCAATGAGTATACCGACGAACGCCACCATTGAGCCAACCGAAAGGTCGATGCCGCCGGACAAAATCACGAATGATTCTCCTACCGCCGCAACACCGACGAACGCATTATCGCCCAACAGATTCACGATCACGCGAGGTGTGCCGAAATTAGGATACAGCATAGAACCGGTAAAAAACACGGCGAGCAGGACCGCAGCAGTCGCGAGAAGCGGAATATACTTAGGATTTAGGCGCGTCATGCCGAGGAGCCGTGAAGGATTTCTGCGGTATTCGGGAGCTAAGCGGTTTGAGAATCCTGCCTAGCGGCCGAAAGACCTGCGCCAGTCGGGCCCGGAACAGTTCACTTTCGAAAAGGCAAACTCCTATAATCACCAGCGCCTTTGGTACAGGAGAGACATCTGAGCTCACATTTCTTGCGTATAAGGTGGTCGTAAGCGTTTGGATAAAGAGCGCACCGACAACCGCGCCCACGAGATAGAAACGACCTCCCTGTAGCGACGTGCCGCCGACGACCACCGCGAGGATCGCATCCAACTCCAAATAGAGACCGATATTGTTTGCGTCGGCACTCTTGATATTTGAGCATGCCACCAATCCGGCGAGCCCGGCGCAGAGGCCGGAAAAAGTGTAGACAAAAAACTTTACCTGTCTGGCATTAATACCGGAGTAACGACTGGCCTCATCGTTGTCGCCCACTGATTCGATAAAGAGTCCGAGGGCCGTACGCCGGACCAGCAGAAGGGTCAGCACGAGCATCACGAGGACGAGCGTGAGAGTAAATGGCAATGCGAACAGGTGCCCATTGCCGAGGTAGACCATCGTGGGATCGAGAAAGTTTATGATCTGGCCTTCCGTGATCAACTGGGCTATACCGCGCCCTGCAACCATCAAAACCAGTGTCGCAATGATCGGTTGGATTCCGACCCCGGCGACCAGCAGCCCATTCCAGGCGCCGGCGAGAACCGAAATGACCAAAGCGATGGCAATGGCTAAACCCGGCGGCTGGTGCTCTGTCACCAGCAGTCGCGAGGACACGGCTGCGGAGATCGCCATGACCGCTCCCACCGAAAGATCAACGCCGCCCGTAGCAATCACCAAGACCATGCCAAGCGACAGGAGCATGACCTTCGCTCCTTGGTTGAGCACATCGATCCGGGAACCGTAGAAATGCCCGTCCAGCAGTTGGATATGAAAGAAGCCCGGGGTAAAAAACTGATTGAAAAGTAGGAGCAGCGCAAGCGCACCGACGGTCCAAACGATTCTCTGGCGGCGTAAGGAGAACAGAATTGCGCCAAAGACGATCCAAAACAGCAGGTCAGAAACCCAATCGATCATGCACCCGGCCGCTCCATATCTGAAGTTGCGATGGACTGCATAATAGCTTCTTCAGAAATCTCTGCCTCTGTCAATTCGCCGACCTTTCGACGATCACGTAAAACGACGACCCGCTGACTCTGGCGGACAATTTCTTCCAGCTCCGAGCTGATAAAGAGCACGGCCAAGCCTTCCTGCCGAAGCGATTGGATCAGTTTCTCGACCTCGGCTTTCGCCCCGACGTCGATTCCTCGGGTGGGCTCGTCGAGAATAAACAACCGCGGCTCGGTGGCCAGCCACCTGGCCAGCAAGACCTTTTGCTGATTTCCGCCACTGAGATTCCGGACTATCTGCTCTCGAGTTGGCGTCTTAATATCAAGGGATTGAATGAAGCGGTCGGCGAGCTTTTCCTGTTCCGGAACCGATAACCGGCGCCAGATTCCCCGGCTGGCCTGCAATGCTAACACTATATTTTCACGTACCGTTAGGCTCGGCACAATTCCCGCAACTTTCCGGTCTTCCGGAGTCAACGCAATGCGGTAGCGGATTGCGGATCGCGGCGAATGGAACCGGACGGCTCGACGGTTGAACAGGAGTGTACCCTGATCCGGCGGGTCTACGCCGAAGAGGAGACGCGCCGTTTCGGTCCTGCCGGAACCGAGGAGACCTGCCAGTCCGAGCACCTCACCTGGCCTGATTTCGAGATCGAGCGGATGAATAGACCCCTTCCGCCCCAAGCCCTTCGCTTCAAGCATCGGCAGATCAGAACGAATCGTCGCAGTGCTCGCCCGCTTCTGCTCCAAAGCTTCGACCTCGCGAACATCCTTTCCGATCATATGGGAAACGAGCTTGATGCGAGGAAGCTCCTTGGTTGCGAAACAACCGACTCGCCGGCCATTGCGTAACACCGTAATCAGATCGGAAATTTCGTAAACCTGCTCGAGAAAGTGCGTAATAAAGATGATTCCGAGACCACCTTCGCGGAGTTTCCGGAGTTTTTTGAACAACTCTTCGACCTCAGTTTTATCGAGACTTGAGGTGGGCTCGTCCAAAATCAAAAGTTTGGCTGAAATGTCGAGCGCACGAGCAATGGCCACCATTTGCTGAATGGCTATCGAATAGGACGAGAGCTGGCGGTTAACGTCCAGCGAAAGGTCGAGCCGGGCCAGTGCGGCACGGGCCCGCTTGGCGATCGCTCCCCAGCGGATAGTGCCAAGCCAAAGCGGTTGGCGTCCCAGGCAGATATTCTCGGCAACCGATAAGTGCGGGATCAGGTTAACCTCCTGGTATACGGTGCTCATACCGAGCGCTTCCGCTTCTCGGGGCGATTTCGGAGCAATGATTTGCCCATCCAATCGCGTTTCTCCCGCGTCTCGGGGGAAGACCCCGGTTAAGACTTTGATTAACGTGCTTTTACCCGCGCCGTTTTCTCCCATCAGCGCGTGTATCTCACCAGCCTGCACGGTCAGATCGACCGCATCCAGCGCCCGGACACCGGGAAAGCCTTTGCTGAGACCTCTTACCTCTAAGAGCGGAGTAGCCACTTCGCTATACTACAACAAAAGTCGGGCGCTCTGCCATTTGGTTTGAGCGCCCTCTTTCAGGAACTAAAACGGATTCTTAATATTGTCGTTTTGGTAGCTCGGCGGCTGCTTGGGATTGCTCGTAGACGCCCTCTTGCGTGACCACGCGATGCGGCACTTCCTTTCCAGCGGCGACCGCCTCAATCAGGTCAAAGAGCTGCGGCCCGAGCAGTGGATTACATTCTACGGTCACATTCAGCTTACCGTCTTTCATCGCCTCGAAGGCACCGCGAACGCCGTCGATCGACACGATTTTAATGTCTACACCGGGTTTAATGCCGGCTTCCTCCATGGCTTGGATTGCCCCCAAAGCCATGTCGTCATTGTGCGCAAAGAGCACATTAATATCTTTGGCATTGGGCGCCTTCAAAAATGCTTCCATGACCTCTTTGCCTTTGGCCCGGGTGAAGTCGCCACTTTGAGACATGATGATCTTCATGTCCGGATATTTGGCCATAACCTCCTCGAACCCTTTCTTCCGATCAATTGCCGGGGCGGAACCCACCGTGCCGACCAACTCAGCGACGTTCGCCTTACCGCCAGTGAGCTTCGCAACTTCGTTAGCTGCGCGGCGGCCTTCTTCGATGAAGTCTGAGCCGATGAAACATTTGTATAATGAAGGGTCCGAAACCTTCACAGCGCGATCCGAGAGTACGACCGGGATTCCAGCCTTCTTCGCTTCCTGCAGCACCGGCTCAAACCCAGTTTCAACCACGGGCGAGAACGCAATCACATCAACGCCCTCGGCGATAAAGGATCGAATGGCCTTAATCTGGTTTTCTTCCTTCTGCTGCGCGTCCGAAAAGCGCAGGTCAACTCCTCGCTTGGCCGCTTCAGACTTGATCGACTCTGTGTTGGCGGTACGCCAACCGCTCTCGGCGCCGACTTGAGAAAAACCAACAACGAGTTTTTTGCTCGGTTTGTTATCTTCGGCAAAGGCGCCTGTCACAACGACTGCGATCAGACCGGAGAGGCCGACCAGCGAGATTGATCGATGAAATATAGTTCGTTTATTCATGTTTTACGGGGGGATAATTTACGCTTATGCCGCTGGCAGAAACGGCAAAGTTAAGACCCACGCAATACTT
>JAFAJU010000147.1 GCA_019236035.1 Verrucomicrobiota bacterium
GACATGGAACACGCCCGACTCGATGACGATGGCACTGTTAGCTGGGTGGAGGTTTGTTTCTGCCCGACGCCGCTGGCGGAAGAACGCCGTTACTGGGAGGAATACTTTGAGCTACTGAGCATTAAAGACGCGCACTCGCGCCGAAACCGGGACCACTATAATTCGAATACAATCTCCGGTGGTGTAAGGATAAGTTTCTGAGGTCTGAAGCGACGTGTCGCACGGCGAAATCTCGGATCTGTGTGGAGAACCGCGACTATTTTGTGAAGCGAACTGAAAATTGTCGAAGGATTTTACACTCCGGATTTTTCTTTTGTAAGATAAAGCAAATCAGGATGTTACGAGCATTTTTTTCTTAGAATCTCCGCAATTCGTCGGATTACTTTACACTTTGAAACTTTTTCGTATCACAGGGGAAAAGTTAACGTAACTGGAAGTAACTGATGCCGAGGCTATTGCAGATCGTGGCGCGACAAACTCACTCGCCTTTGGCTCAATTCTTGCTTAAAACAATTCAACAATGAAAACAAACGCCTTCCGCTCAGCACTTGCTGCTCTCGGTTTGTTGTTTCTCAGTTCCAAGGCATTAGCATTTTCCGTGAGTTTGGGTGCAGCCGGAAACTGGGGGGTGTTGGACATTGGCAACACTGGAACTGTGAGCGTCACCAGCTCGTCCATTACCGGGAACGTGGGTGTCAACGGTGGTACCCTCGCAGACAACGCCAGTTCGATTACGGGAAATCTTGTTACTTCCGGCAGCGGCGGGGTTTTTCTGAGTGGAGGCGCGACTGTATCGGGGACTACCAGTCAGAATTCCGCATTGCTCTCTCAAGCCGCCACCGCGGCGAATAATGAGTCGACTGCTGCCAAAGGGTTAAGTTCTTCGGGGGGCGGAACGGGTGTAAGCTCAATCGTTCTCAACAACGCGGGCACTATTGATCTAAACGCCGGCGTTTACAATTTGACCAATCTTGTGCTGAACGGGACGACGTTGGATTTAACGGCAGGCGTTACCTACGTCTTCAACATCTCAGGCTCGATGGCCTTGAATTCATCTAAAATTGTGGATCTAACCCCAGCCGATGTCCTGTTCAACATTACCGGGACGGGGGGCGCGGCGCTTGCCGGAGGTTCGGTATTGGATGGCATAGTCCTAGCCGCGAAAGCGGGATTTTCGGAGGCAGGGGGCAGCGTCTTGGGAGAAATAATCAGCGGAGGAAGCATTAGTGTTTCGGGCGCAAAGATTGTCGATACGCCCGCTGTGCCCGATAGCGGCTCTTCCTTGTTTCTGCTAGGCATCGCAATCGGCTGTTTAGGCGTTGAGTATTATCGCCAACGCTTTCGGCGTTCGCCCGCGAGTTGAATCATCGCGGTTTAAGCTAAGCTAGCGTTTCCAGTCGTAGAATTGGCGGTTCGGGTTTCCCGTACCCCACATACATTTTTCCGTCAATGCACAGTCTTGGGAGTCCGCGATTTCTAGCGTACTGCCACTGCATCAAGCTTTGACGCCGCCTGAGAACGTCTGGACGAAGTAGCGACGAGCAAATCCGAAGGCGATCACGGCCGGTAACATGTAGAGGATCGCAAGTGCGCTTAAGAAGCCGTAGTCAATCTGCTGGACGCGCAGAAAAGCGCGAAACAGTCCCAGGGGCAGCATCTGAAGTTCTGATGAAGACAACAAGATAAGCGGCATGAGAAAATCTCCCCATGCCGAAATGAATGCGAAAAGGCCCGCCGCAGCGAGGCCCGGAAGAGCTAGCGGCGCAATCACGAGGCGGATACGCTGAAAGAGGTTTGCCCCGTCGACGAGGGCCGCCTCTTCATAATCATGGGGGATGGTGTCGAAGTAGGTTTTCATAATCCAGAGCGCAAGCGGCAACTGCATAGCGGCAAAGACTAGAGTCAGGCCGAAATAGCCATCGATTAATCCGACGACGAGCATAGCCGGGCGCACGGATTCGGGACTTACTAGACTGCGGACAAAAGACCCGACCGCCTCGTTGCCGGTAAGTAGAATCTTATATAACGGCACAATTAAGGCCGGTGGTGGAACGACCCGGACCAAAATGATCGTGTAGAGGAAAGGCCGCTTCCACCAGACCTTCATCCGTGATAGAGCGTAACCACCGAGGCCGGCCAATAGCAGGACGATGATCGTAGCAGTCCCCACAACAACGAACGAGTTGAAAAACCATCGAGCACCTCCCTCGCGCACAAAAATGCCGATATAATTGTTGAGCGTCCAAGGGCTAGGCCATCGAAGAAACAATGAAGCGTTCTTATCGAACGAGGCAAGAATCAGCCAAACGAAGGGCAGCAAACAGAAAATTGAGATCAGCGAAAGAGTTGCATAGGCGACCACATCACGATCAAAGATCGCGGAAAAAGCGGGTTTCGATTTGCTCATGAAATTAAACCTGGACTTTGAGAGCACGCACGTAGAACAAGCCGATAGCAATCGATATAACAAGGGTAACGACGGCCACTGCCGAACCGTACCCGAGCTGAAAGGCTGTGAAGGACTGATTGTAAATGTAGATGCCAATAATTTCGGTGGCATTGCCAGGTCCCCCTCGGGTGAGCGCGTAGATGAACCCGAAAATCGAGATGGTCGTGACAGTCGAGACCAGCATGTAGAGAAATATTGTCGGCATTATCAGCGGAAGCGTAATGAACCGGAAGATCTGGCGAGGCGAGGCACCGTCGATCCGCGCCGCTTCACAGATCTCAGGAGGCACCGCGCTCAGACCCGCCATCATCAGGATCATCGCCGAGGCGATGCCGCGCCAGGTGTTAGCGACAATGATCATGACAAGTGGAAACCGCTCCAACCACTGGACAGACGGAATTCCTAAAAGGCCTAGCAGCCGATTCAGCGTTGACTGTTCGCCACCGGCCAGCATCGAAATCCAGATATAGCCGGCGACCACTTCAGGCACAGCATTCGGCAGTAGGATGATCGAGTTGATTAAATTTTTGAAGCGAAGCGGCCGCCGAAGCAATAGGGCGGAACCGAGTCCCAGAAGAAACTGGCCGATCACTGCCGAGCCAAGCACAAACCACAACGTAACGACCAGAGAATGCCAGAATCCTCCGTCGCCGAACAGCCGCAGATAGTTGCCCGGACCAACAAAACGCGGGTGGGTTGCCGCTACCCCGACTAGCGAGGCATTCGTAAGGCTTAAATATACCGAGTAAAGCGCCGGGTAGATGACGAGAGCACCGATTAGAAGGAGGCAGGGCAAAAGCAGGAGCTGAAGCTGCCAGGAGCTGCGTTTATCATAGGTCGTCATTTGTGCTTGTCACTTTGTAGAATCCAGGACTGCACCGCCTCTTTGTGGAAAGACCGGAGACGATCGCGAAGCAGTCGTCTCCGGTACACAATTTCTGAAGAATTACTTAACGGCATCGCCGCCAAGAACTTCTTTGACGTAGTCGACTAGAATCTTCTGAGCGCCTGCCGCATCAGTCTGTTTGCGGAGCAGTGCCTCGGTTCCGCGCGCGACGCCTTCGGCAACCGCCGAAAAGCCCTCGGCCGTGTTCAAATGGGTTCCGGTTCCGTTTTTCAAAGCAGTCAGAATCGGAACCAACTCCGTCAGCTTTTGGAAGTCTGGGTCAGCAGCCGCGTCGACGCGGCCTGGGATATTGCCGAGGTTTTGCGCGTACGCCACATCAGCGTTAACGGAACCAAGCTCAAGCATGACCTTTTTGGCGAGAGCGACATCAGGCGATTTTGCGTTAACAGCCCATGGACTTTCGAGGTCGACAAGGACGTACTGCCCTTCCGTCTTGCCGGGAACCTCCCACGTGCCGACGACTTGAGTGACATTAGGGATCGGGTTCTTGCTCTGCGCACCCCAATCATAAATATAGCCCCATGAACCGCCAGTGGTTACAACCAGTTTGCCTGCCGGAAACATCTCATACTTGGGCGCCACCCAAGGCTCTGGCTCGAGAAGGGGCTGGATCGGCATCAGATCGTTGTTAATCAGGTCAGCATAGAAACCGAAGACGTCCTTTATCCCTTGCCCGGTGAGGTTAAGCTTGCCGTTCTCAGTGACGATCTGTGGCGTTGAGGTGCCAACAAGCAAAAGCCTGAAGCCCTCCACGAAGGCACCGTCGCCCCACGTCACACCTGCCGGAAAGAGAAGGCCGTACGCACCAGTCTTTGCTTTGATCTCCTTGGCTCGGTCGAGAAGCTCGGCCCACGTCCTTGGTTGCTCGGTCGAAATCCCGGCTTTCTCAAGTATGTCGCGACGGTAGTAGAGCTGCTGGACGTTCAGCATGGCAGGCAGAACGTATATCTGACCATCTTGGCTGGTCGCCATAACTTTGCCAACATCAAACAACTGCGAATAGCCGTCCCAAGCTTTGAGTTCTTTCGTAATAGGAGCCAGATAGCCCGCCGCGACCATGTCGGCGACGTCTGAACCATGTGGTGCAGTAAAGATGTCCGGGGCATTACCCGCACCAAGTTCTGTTAGAAGCTTTGTTAAGTAATCTTTCTCCGGGGCGGGATATTCAATTACTTCGATTTGGACATTGTATTTCTTTTCGATTTCCGGCACGACCTTCTTGAGCGCATCGATCCGTGCCGGACGGTGCTCGGCGATACGGATCGTCTTAGCCTGGGCGGAGCCCATGGCCAGCACCGACGCCACACTAATTCCCAACAGGACTGTCTTTCTAAACATTGATCCTCCTTTTGGTATGACGAGGCGGCCTTTGCCGCAATCGCCTTCTTTGTGTATACGTGTTCATAGCGGCCTGTTTGTAGGCTCGCTAAGCATCCGTTGTCAAGCAAACACTGCAAGGGGAATATGGCATAGACATAACATCAGAAGTTGTGTAAACGTGTTCATCAATATGACTTCTAGCAATAGTTTGCGGCTTGGAGTGATCGGCACAGGACATATGGCGGCGCGTTATGCGCGCAGCTGGGTCTCTATGCCGGAGGTTGCCTATAGAGCGGTTAGCGACGTCAATACGGCCTCACGGCGGAAGTTCATTGATATCTGCCGCTCCGCTGGGCAGTCGGAGCCGCGAGAATTCGACGATTTCAGGTCGATGCTTGCGGTCTGCCGGGACGAGCTAGACGCCGTTTATGTGTCCACGCCGCACGCGCTGCATGCGGAACACGCAATCGCCGTAGTCGAGTCCGGTCTAGATCTGCTAATCGAAAAGCCGATGGTAACCACGGCGGCAGAGGCTGAGCGATTGATTCTGGCACGAGATCAGAGTCGTTCGACCATCGTGATCGCCTTTCAGGGCGCTTTATCGCCTTTGCTTGCGGATACCCGCAGGCGCGCCCAGGCAGGCGAATTCGGAGAACTCGTGAGCGTAGCGGGCACAATCTGGGAAAACTGGTCCTCCCGGTACGAAGGGCATTGGAAGCAGCAAATGGATTTATCAGGGGGCGGCTTTATGTTCGATACCGGCGCGCACATGATAAACACTGTTTGCCTTTTGGCTGACGCGGATTGTGAACGGGTGTCTGCCTTCATGAACAACCGTCAGCGCAGCGTTGACGTAGTCTGTGCGGTCGCCGGCCGACTCGCCACCGGCACCCTTCTGACCCTGAACGCTGCAGGCGAAGGACCGGCTGGATGCAGCTCGCAGATAACGCTCTTTTACAACCAGACGATCGTTCGTATTGACGCCTGGGGCTCCTGGCGGGAGATCGCTGTGGCCGGAGCTCCGGGATTGCGTGAAGAGCTTGAAATCACGAACAATCCGCTGAAGAGTTTTCTCGCGATTCGTGCGGGCAATGCAGAAAACCTCTCGACCGTAGAAACTGGACTACGTTTCGCGCGTCTCTGGGATGCCATCAAAGCCTCCGCCGCCAAAGACGGCGAACCCGTCGCGGTACCTCCTGGTGCCATGACTGCGAGGTAGTGAATGACATGAGAGAGCGAATCACCTCCAAAGAACTGGCGAAGCTCATCGGGGTCTCTTCGGCAACCATCTCGCGGGCATTTTCAACGGATGGGCGAATTAGTGAGCAGACGCGCGCACGCGTACTCGCTATGGCACAGCAATATGGCTATCAGCCCAATGCCATCGCGCGCACACTAAACAATCGGCGATCTCGTCTGGTGGCAGTGGTTGTGAATGCTATCGGCAACCAATGTGAAGCACAGCAGTTGGAAGTACTCGTACATCGGCTGCAGGCTCGTGCTCTTCTTCCAATTATTTTGTGCTGTGGCGATAACACCGATCGTTTACAGTTGATGCGCCTCGCGTCAACCTACCAGGTTGACCATGCGGTCATCTTCTCCGATTTAGTGTCGCTGAAGGACGCAGTCCAAATATTCAGGACAACAAGGCTGATTATCGTCTCGGAGGAACCAATCGAAGACACGCGGGTTTCATGCGTGCGTTTCGACGGTGCAGAGGCCGCCTCACAGATTATAGACAAGCTGGTCGGCGATGGTCGTAGGCACTTCGCCTATCTTTGCGGCAGGAATTCTAGCTGGATAGACAAACAGCGTCGCGACTGGTTCAGTATTGCCTTAGCCAGACATGGCCTGGCTTTCGAAGCAGAAGCTCACGGCGACTACTCATACGATTCGGGGTTTAAAGAAGCTTCCCTTTTCCTGCGCCGTTCGAAAGTCGACGGACTGGTGTGCGGCAATGACGTGATGGCGATCGGCGCGCGCGACGCGGCAGTCCGCCTACTCGGCCGGCAAGTGCCGGGCGATTTGGCTATCGTGGGTCAAGACGGCATCGCGATGGCAGGTTGGGAGTGTCACGACCTGACCACACTTGTGCTCGATCAGGTGGCCTTCATCGATGCAATTGTGGGACTGATCGAGCCGCACGAAACCAGCAACGGCGCAGCTTCCACGACTGTAGTCACATACACGGTTCGGTGGGGTTCAACCACCTAAACCTGATGGGGTCAGTCGTTGACGGCGTGTTGCCCAAATAGAGTTCCACTAACTTTGTGTCAGGTACAGAACATGAAAAGCCCGTGAATCCGCGCGTCCATCCTGGGCGGCCTTACATCTCACGCTGAGAGGATCGCCATCGGAAACTGCCACGAAAACCATAAGAACCGGCAAATTGGCTAGTGAAGTGTCGGGCAAATATTCCGCTCCTGACTGTCAGTATGTGCTTTCTATTTCACAAGTCAATCTCCAGGGTCTGCGCTCTGGTAGCTGCCACTTTGCTTTTGCCCGTCCTCGCGCATGCAGCACCACCGCCACCGCCACCACCTGTTCCACCATTACCACCACTTTCTCCACATAGCCCTCCGTCCGTTCCCGATGGAGGCCCTGGAATCGTGTTGTTGGCGACTACTATCGGCGCGGTCCTGCTTTATTCGTGGCGACAGTCTTCGCGCGCTAAGGCGTAATCGCGTTGCGCGGCCGGGCTCCACCCCAGGCTGTCCTGTGACCGCGCCTTCGGCGCTCAAGAACGGAGGTCCGACGCGAGCGGGTCAGCAACAGGTTGAATCCCATCGCCGAGGGTCCCGAAACGACATTCTCTTGGCACCACTTCAAAATGCGTGTCTTCCACACGCGGAACGCGTGCATTCTAGATTTCGCGTTCTCGCGAAATCTACCGCGCATGGATTCGAACCATGAATAACGCCTCCAAAGGGCGCTGTGTTACCGTTACACCACGCGGTAAAAAACAACCAGTAACCTAGTTAAAGCAAATCCGGCAACGCGCAATCGATAGTTTAGGGTTTTGCGTTTTGAGTTTTGCGTCCAATGACCGTTTGGAGCGCGGTGACTTCCCCAGCGCCGCCTTGCGGTTCGCTTATCCCGGAGCAGGTAATAGCTATCCGCCAAGCCAGGTCGGCGAGATTAGGAGCAACTCAAAACTCAAAACCCAAGACCCAAAACGCAAAACTTATAGCGCGCTCTTGCGTTCGAGGAGGCTATGGCCGGTCATGGCTTTTGGTGTCCCCAGATCGAGCAGCTCCAGCAAGGTCGGCGCGACATCGGCGAGGATGCCGTCATTCAAACGATATTCGGCGGCATTTGCTGCCACGTAGATATAGTGGACCAGGTTCGTCGTATGGGCCGTGTTCGGCGAGCCGTCCGGGTTACGCATCAATTCGCAATTCCCGTGGTCAGCGGTCACAATCGCCTTTCCTTCAATTGCCAGCAGCGCTTCGAGTACTTGGCGGACACATCGATCAACGGTCTCAACCGCTTTGATGCCGGCGTCGACGACCCCGGTATGGCCCACCATGTCCGGGTTGGCGAAATTCAAAATAATCAGGTCGTAATCCTTCATCCGCGCCAGCACTTCGGCCGTGACTTCCGGCGCGCTCATCTCCGGCTTGAGATCGTAGGTTGCCACCTTGGGCGATGGTACGATGACCCGATCCTCGCCGGGGAACGCGACTTCTACGCCGCCATTGAAGAAATAAGTGACATGAGGATACTTTTCGGTTTCGGCGATCCGCAGCTGCTTTTTGCCGGCATCACTCACCACCTGGCCGAGAATGTCGTCCAGCGTCTGAGGCTGAAACGCCACCGGGCAATCGAAGGTTTTGTCGTAGACTGTCATGGTGACGAAATGCACCTTCGGATGCACCTCGCGATCGTAATGGTCAAAATCGTCGAACAAAAATGCTTGTGACAATTGTCTTCCGCGATCGGCACGAAAATTGAAAAAGAAAACCACGTCACCATCGCGGATCCGCTGCTCATCGGGGTATGAGAAGACCAGCGGTTTCAGGAATTCGTCCGTTTCGCCCTGCTGATACCGCTGCCTGACTGCTTCCGCCGGGGACAGATTAGGAGTTTCACCGCGCCCCAGCACAATCGCATCCCAAGCCAGTTTATTTCGGTCCCAGCGCTTATCGCGGTCCATCGCAAAATATCGACCGACGACGGTGGCAATTTTTGCGCCGGAAGCGCTTACCGCGCGTGCTACCGTTGACAAATAGTCAGCGCCACCCGTCGGCGACGTGTCGCGGCCGTCCGTGATCGCATGGATCAAAATGTCTTTTACTCCGCGTTTGGCGGCCTCGTTCACCAGGGCGATCAAATGCTCCTGGTGACTATGGACTCCGCCATCCGAAACTAACCCAATAAAATGTAATCGGGATCCTCTCGCCGAATCAAACGCCTCGCGAATCACCGGATTAGTAGCCAACTCGCCGTCATGGATAGCCTTATTGATCCGGGTGAAGTCCTGGTAAACGATTCTGCCGGCGCCAAGGTTGAGGTGTCCGACCTCAGAATTGCCCATTTGACCTTCGGGCAATCCGACATCCATCCCGCTGGCGCTGAGCCGGCTCCATGGGTAGGTCTGATACAGATAATCGTGGTACGGTGCGCGGGCGAGCAGCGTCGCATTGCCATCGGCCTTTGCCCGTTCCCGGCCATGGGGATTAATACCCCAGCCGTCCCGAATAATCAGCATCACTGGTTGAGCCATACTGGCATCAGATTAAATGCGGGCGCTCGATCGGCAACGGATAATCCTGAAATCCGGAAAAGGACAGGGTATCGGCGTGCCGGCGAACACGGAGATGTAGGCGAAGCGTCCCGCTTTGCTTCGATCCCATGAAGAAGCAAAGCGGAAAGCCTCGCCTACAGGTTATTTTTCTGGGCTGGCCGGCTTGGTAGCCTTGCTCTTCCGCTTCAGATAACTCAGGCGACGACGGCGCTTTTCTACTTTGTTGTATTGCTTACCCACGCCATCCCTCTAACCAGGATTGGACGGTTCGTCAATCAAACCTCCGCGCCGACTAGCACTTTGTTCTCGCGCTGCGCAAACTCGAGGTGGAATTGGTCGGGCATCGGTGGCGGTCCATTCACTTGAGTACGGCCCCAATACGCGGAAAAGGTTTCCTGTGCTTGGCGCTCCTGGACGAATTCCTCGATCAATTCGCGAACTCGTTGTGGTATCTCTTCAAGAGTTATCGTTTTCTCGCGTAATCCAGCTAACCGTTCCCCCGTAATTGATCCCCCAACGAAGAGCGCATATTTGCCGGGAGCGCGCCCCACAAAAGCGATGTCGGCATTGTAAGGTCGAGCGCAGCCGTTCGGGCAGCCGGTCATGCGAATCAAAATCGGTTCGTCGGCCAACCCGAACTCCTTCAGGATATCGTCGATCTGATCCAAAACGAGGTGAAATACCCTTTCACTCTCAGCCAGGGCGAGGCCACAAGTGGGAAGCGCAACACAAGCCTGCCCCAATCTTCTGGTCTCGGTCAGAGTTTCCGGCTTCGGAATACCATGTCTGGCAAAGATCTCCTCCACTTGGTCCTTTAAGGCCGGATCAATGTCGTGAAAGATGATGTTGCAGTTTGTGGTCAACCGAACAGGGAATCCAAACCGCGTCGCAATTTCACGGAAAGCGGTTCGCCACCGGCGTTGTTCGGTGTCCTTAATTCTGCCCTCTTCGATCCACAGGCCGTAGAACAATTTTCCATCACCCTGCTCCTGCCAGCCGTATAAATCGCTCACAGTTTTCCAGCGAACCGGTTTGGCTGGTTCAACCGGGACATTCAACCGCTTGATCACCTCGGCGCGGAACCAGTCGATGCCGCGCTCATCGATCAGATATTTCAGCCGTGCGCGTTTGCGATCGCCCCGGTTGCCAAAGTCGCGCTGGGTAGTGACGACCGCGACGGCGGCCTGAACGGCGTGTTCTCGAGCAACGTAAAACAGCGGCTTGGCCAGCGCCGGAAATGTGTCCGTCTTGCCGTGCGTCATTCCGAATCCCCCGCCCGCAACTACCGTGTACCCCTTCACCTGCCCACTTTCTACGTAGGAAATAAATCCGAGATCGTTCGAATAAATGTCGACGTCATTCCGTGGAGGAATTGCGATCCCGATCTTGAACTTTCTTGGCAAATATTGCTTGCCGTAGATTGGTTCGGCCTCGGTCGTTTCCTGGTTCAGATGCTGACCGTCCAGCCAAATCTCCGCATACGCGGAGGTCTTAGCGAGAAAAGTGTCACTGATCTCTTTCGCGAGTCGCTGGGCGTCGAGATGAGCTGCGTCTTTGAAGGGACTGGCTGGAGCGACCGTATTCCGAACCACGTCTCCACAGGCGCCCCAGGTCGTTATGCCGCTTGCATTGATCCGGCGAATGCATTCCTGAAGATCTCCCTTGACCACGCCATGGATCTGAAAGCCTTGCCGGGTCGTTATCCGCAGCGTGCCGTTTCCGAATTCTCCGGCAATTTGGTCGTGATCAAGGTATTGCGATGCACTCAGGGCGCCTCCGGGCAATTTTGACCGGACCATAAAGATCCAAGCCTTATCCAGATTCTGCTTTTTCCGGGTCGCTCGCTCATCGCGGTCATCCTGTTGGTAGGTCCCGTGAAACTTGAGGAGTTGATATTCCTCCTCGGAAAAATGAGACCCATCACTGGTCAAGGTCTCCTTGAGGGTACCTCGCAAGGCGTGACTTTCGGATTTGATTTCTTCTACACTCTTAGAAGCCATGTCGGGAAAAATAGATATTCTCTATAGGGATAAGGTATTTTTACCGGCATGCAACTGGATTTGAGATTTTTTAGGACCGGCGAAAGATCGGCGTGTCCACATGGGACTTATGGGACCCATGGGACTTATGGGACCCATGGGACTTATGGGACCTAGGCTAGAGCCAGGACGCGGCCAAGCGCGTCCTTTGTCGACATCACGCGCCACGGCTCGGGCGGAGCCTCGCCCTTGTACCGGCTAGCGGAGGCGAGCCGGAGCGATTTCGGTTGCAACTGCACGTTCGGTTGCAGTTCCGGACCGTCGGGAAAGGGAGGCAACGGGGGCATCGGTGCGCCAAATTTCGGACCCAGCCGCGGACCACCCGGGATCGCCTGGGGAGGCGGCATCAGCATTTCCGGTTCGCCCGTTTCATCCGGGCAATTCAGACCATCAAAATCCCCGCGTGAGTTGTCCAGATCCTCTCTCTGAATTGTTACCCCTGCCCCACCGTCTCTTCTGATAATCATGATTCGACGATCTCCTCCGGGCGGCCCCACGAGAACGCTCAATGCGACCCGCCTCAAATCAGGGTCGGGATCCTCCTTCGCCGTGGCGATCAGGAAATCTCTCGCCGGCTTCGATTCGATGGCCGCCAAACCTCGCAGACAGGTCTCCTTGATCGGCAGTTCATTGGCAGATCGGTAGATGCTTATGAACTGGTCCACGGTGCCCGGGTCCGCATTTTTCGCCAACTGATCCAACGCCGCGAGCCGCACCTGCAGAGACTGATTCTTGGCTGCGAACTCGCTCAACTTTGCTCGAACCCTTGCATCAGCAGACCGACGATGGCTCAGGGTCCGCAAAATAAAGACTTTTATCCGATCTTCCTTGCTCTCATCCAGCAATTGGAGAAGAGCTTCCGTCGCCGCTTCGCTATTAATTGTGACCAACGATCTGGCCGCTTCTCCGCGAACCCGCGGATCACCGTCGTTGAGCGCGGAATTCTTGAGCAGAGCGATGATTTCAGGGTCAGCGGTTTCCTTTTTGGTGACTTGACCGTGATCAGGCAGAGCGTCCGCCGTTACAGGCGCAGAGGGGCTGGGTTCGGGCGAAGGCCCGGCATCCTGGGCCTGCACATTCGATATCCATGTTATGGCAGGCAGCCAGCAAATTCCTGCAGCCGAAGTTCCCAGCAGGCCAACAGCAGCCAAAGTTGTCGTGACCCAGCTCGGTTTCAATTTGCGATCGCATTTAGGGTCGAGGATGCGCGCGACCCGTCGGTAGAGTTGCCGGCCGGTGCGGCTAACTCCGGAGGCCAATACAGGAGATCCTCGGCTGGCCACCGCGAGGCGAGTAAGCAGTTGCGCGTAACTTTTCGCGTGCCTGGATTCTGCGACGACCCAATCATCGCAAACGATCTCGCGAACGAGGCGTAACTCGTTCCCGACCAGCCACAGGAACGAATTGAAGGGATTGAAAGCCATCAAGAGCCTCTGAAAAAAGTTCGACCAGTCATCGTACCGTTCGAGGTGCGCAATTTCGTGACGCAACACGCGATTCCAGTCATCGGATGAATATTGAGCAGCCAGTGCCGAAGGAAGCAGAACCTTCGGGGCCCATAGCCCAATCGCAACCGGGGCTTGCACAAGCGCTGACTCAGCGAGCTGAATCCGCCGGCGGCTGGTGAAACTTTCCGGAAGCACCAGAATTCGCACCCGACAGTGCAGGGTCCAGAGAGAATTGAGCGCGAGAAGCAGTCGTACAAGTAACACGCAGGCTAGGCCGGCCCACACTGCGGCGACTATCACGGGCCAGTCGATAGTCTGAACCCAGCCGAAGAAAACAGGCTGGGAGGATCCCGGCTCCCCCAGAAGCGTCTCTTGAATCTGGCCGTCGAAGATGGATGGCTCAGGCGGCCCAGGTGCTGCAACCGAAACCGGTGGGGGTTGCTGACCAGGCCCATTCATTGATAGCCGGACCGGCTGCAGGCAGCTGAGGATCGGCGTAATGGCCAACGCGACGAAGACCAAAGACAGGACGCGATGAGAGGTCGCCGCGCTCCCACGCCGACCATTAAGAAATAAGGGTCTGAGAATGCGGAATGCCAAATAGATTGCGGCCGAAAGCAGCAGCCCGTTGACCAGGTGCTCTGCAAGTATGCGCGAGATTGGCGCGATGACTTCAAATAGCCAGTTCACTGTTCCTCTCCTTGGTTAATCAGTCTCTGAATGCGCTCTAGATCCTCCGGATCCATCTGCTCGGTCTCGAGCAGATTCATCACGAGCAACTCGGGCGAATTATTGAAGAAGCGGCTGAGGATATGCTTGAGGGCTTTTTTTTGGGCCTGACTTCGATTAACGACTGGGTGATAGACGTAAGCCTGTCCCTCCTTGGTATGCCTGACATAACCCTTTTGTTCGAGGATTCGCAGCGTGGTCAGCACAGTGCTGTAGCTGAGGCCCAACCGGGCCGGGAGGGCTTCAACCACCTCGGCAACGGTGGCGGAACCGCATTGCCAGAGGACCTCCATGGGCCGCAGCTCGGCATCGGTGAGAGTTGGTGATTGTTTGCGAGCCATATCTATTAAGGAATTAGTAGATGAATATCGAGCGCAGCCGGAAAGTCAATTAATTCTTTAATAGCTGGAAGAAATCAGAAACGTTCGATGCTTGCGTCGCAATTGCGCGTATGTTAGCGAGCGGATATGCTTGAATTCACGAAAATGAACGGTGCCGGCAACGATTTCGTCCTTATCGACAATCGGGGCGGCGCTTATAAATTTTCGCCGCAGGAGATAGCGTTTTTGTGCGATCGCCATCGAGGTGTGGGAGCGGATGGCGTACTTCTGGTGGAGAATTCCACGGGCGCCACGGATTTTAGGATGCGATATTTCAACAGCGATGGCGGAGAAGCGGAAATGTGCGGCAACGGTGCCCGGTGCTTCGCGCGCTTTCTTGAGAGGATCGCGGGACCCTTCTCTGAAGTCCGTTTTGAGACCATGGCGGGTGTGATTCAAGCGACGTTCGAAGGAGAACTCGTAAGGCTTGCGATGAGTCAACCCCAGCACATGGCGTTAAGCCGGACACTCGACATTGGCGGCTCAAAACTCCTTTCCCACTCAATCAACACAGGGGTACCGCATGTTGTTACATTTGTGGACGACCTCGAATCAACGCCGGTCAAGCAATGGGGAGCACAAATCCGGTATCATCAGGCATTTCGGCCCGGGGGGACCAACGCAAATTTTGTCAAGGAACTCGAAACTGGAAAAATAGCTATTCGAACCTACGAACGTGGCGTGGAAGACGAGACGTT
>JAFAJU010000257.1 GCA_019236035.1 Verrucomicrobiota bacterium
ATCGGCTCGCTACTTGGTCCACCTGTGATTACGATCCGCATCTGCTGCTCCATTCGGACGATTTTGTTTACGAATTCAACATCGAGCTTTTGAATCTCAGGTTCCATCTCGTAAAGTGCCTTTGATGACATCGAGAGCAGCATCGCGGGTTTTTGTCGGGAAGTATTCCGAGCAGGCCGTAGCTGAAGTTGCTGAAACGCTGCGGCATGAAATCGGGACAAATGCTTCTCTCGGGTTTTTGTTTCTGACGCAGGAATGGAGGCCGCACCTCGAAGATACTCTTGAATTGATCCGATTACACGGCCATGTGCCCCAACTGGTGGGATGCTCCGGTTGGGGTGTTATCGGAAGCAGACGGGAGATCGAGCATCAACCCGGCTTCAGTCTGATCTTATTTTCTCTGCCTTCAGATAATTTTGCCGTTGTCCAGATCAATGAAGCTCAGACTGAAGAGTCCACGGGACCAGAGTACTGGCACGCCGCTACGGGCCTTTCGGCAACGGATGTGCGTTCCTGGCTGGTTCTTGCCAACCCATACTTCGGAGGGGTCGAGAACTGGCTGGATGAATGGGGTGCGGCGTATCCGCATATCCCAATTCTCGGCGGACTAGCGAGCGCCACGAATTCCGAGATCTTTCTCCTGCGGGACGGAGATATCTCGGCCGCCCCGTTACTGGCGATCGCGTTGAAAAAAGGACTGGTGGTTCAACCTCTGGTCAGCCAGGGCTGCCGGCCCATCGGCGATCCCTCACCGATCACCAAGGCGGAAGAAAACCTGATCCTTGAGATCGGGAATCTTCCCGCTTATCAAGCTCTGGAAACGGCCTTCCTGAGTATACCGGCCGATCAACGCGTATCGGTCCGGAACAACTTGTTCCTCGGGCTGGCCGTCTCTGAATATATCGACGATTTCAAACAAGGAGATTTTTTGATTCGCAATATACTCGGGGCAGACCCGCAGATCGGGGCGCTCGCGGTGGGGGCCTATCCGAGGGTTGGTCAAACAGTACAATTTCAATTGCGAGATTCGAAATCAGCACGAGAAGATCTCGTTCTTGCCTCGGAACGGGTCAAAAGGGGGTTATCGGGGCCGATTGGTATCTTGCTTTTCTCATGTGCGGGCCGAGGTAAGGGACTCTTCGGCACCTCAGACCACGACGCGGAAACACTCGCCAGCATTTTGGGAGATCTTCCTTTGGCGGGATTCTTCTGCAACGGAGAGATCGGCCCGGTTGGTGAAAAGGCCTTCCTCCACGGGTACACCGCTTCCGCAGCTGTGCTCTGCGTGGCGTAGTTAGCCGTGATCCCAAGACGTTGTGGACGAGTTATCCAAGGTAAATCCCTACCCGAAAAAGCCAGAACCGGCCGTTTTTCCTTTTTCCGATTACGCAACCGGGGCTCAAGATAAGCTCCACGTTGGGACTCTTGAGGAAGGGCTCCGGCTCCGCCTAAACCGGCACCGTCCGCACAGGCACGACTTCTATCAGGTCTTCTGGATGACACGCGGAGCCCCGTCCTTCAACATCGATTTCGATTACTTTCCGATCGAGCCTCATGCTTTGGTCTTCGTCCCACCGGGAGCTGTTCACACTTTCGGGAATCAAAGGCCGGTCGAAGGGTTCATCTTGTCGTTCCAGGAAGATTTCTTCGAACAAGAGGGACATACGGTCAATCTGTTCCTGGAATGTCCGACGCTTGATCCCGCGCAATTTCGGGCGGTCTTGGCCGTACCTGAGTCTTCTGTTGAAAGCGTTGACTCTTATTGCAAGCGGATGTTCGAAGAGTTCAACGCCAAAAAAGAAGGTTATCGGGCTGCGAGCGCGGCGCTGCTTCGGCTCCTTTTCGTAGAGATCCGGCGCTGTTTGTCAGCTCACTACACCCCGAACCCTTCTAACAGGTATTCGGCGTTAACGGCGCAGTTTTTGCGCAGGCTAAATGCCCGCCCCTACCAGCTGACCACCGCTTCGGAGGTTGCAAAATTCCTTGGGGTGTCCCGGAGCTGGCTTAATCAACTGGTTCGCCAGGAGACCGCAAAGAACCTCACCGATCACCTGCGAGGAAGACTGATCCTCGAATCAAAACGCTTACTGGCGCATTCCGACCTCAACATCTCTGAGATAGCTTACCAACTCGGGTTTGAGGATGCGTCCTATTTTACGCGGCTGTTTCGTCAGGAGGAAGGAGTCAGTCCGCGCGAGTTTAGGGAGCATTACAGATAAAGGGACGCGCTTCGTCGCGTCCTAGCTCGAAACGAATCTCTCCTGACATAACGTTGTCACAACGCAGCGGTATCAGGGTCCAATATCTTCGAATCGAGGCGGAGTAAGCGTTAAAATCGCCGCCTTGAGTCATTCAACGCGAGAGAACCGAATCCTATGAGTATTGTAGCCGAAGCCAAAATTAAGGTACCCGAGACGTTTCCTGCATTTAGTCTGTCTCGCCTTCTGCGGACAGTGTTTCAACCGAAGCCCGCCGAGCGGGTCGCAATTCTGATCGATCTGGAAGATCCTCACGATATCGCAGACTTCGGGTTCCTCAACGATCCGAATCTGACGATTCAGCGGCACGCCTATGAGGTGTTTTATCAGGGTCTGCAGAACGGTGTGCTTGATGAGTTGAAGCTACGGGGAGGCGACCTGTTCGCCTACCAAATCACCGGAGGCAGCAACCTTGACTTGCCGGATCTGGCAGTCAACCCTGAAGGAGAGGAGCTTAGTTTCGAAAGAGATATCTATCCCGATTATGATCTCATCCTCTGTATCTCAACCTACTCGGCGACTGCCCCATTGACTGCCTTTGCCAAGAAGTACGGTTTTCGTGGCGCCACACTTCACGGACTGAACCAAACGATTCTACAGACCGGGCTGGCAGTTGATTATAACGCGGTCAGTCGGAACGCCGAAAAACTCCGCCTTGGGATGACAAACGCTGACTGGGTGGAGATCGATTTTGAATTCGATGGGGAACAGCACACCTTGCATCTTGATCTGGATCAGCAGGAGGCCCAGAAGAGCCACGGGCTGTGTCGAGGTGGTCCCGATATTGCGAACCTGCCGGCGGGCGAAATCTATTTTGTGCCCGCGAGCGCATTCGGCGATTTCCCGCTGAAGTATGAAGATGGGACGATCGGTTTGATGAAAGTCGAGGGTGGCCGGATCATTGATGCCAGCCTTCTCCGGGGAAACCCGGAGACGGTCGATGCCCATCAGAAAAGAATTCAGTCCGATCCAGTGACAGGAGAACTTGGAGAACTCGGGTTCGGGACGCAGCTATTGCCGGTGGCAGGCCGGGATATTCAGGATGAAAAAATTCTTGGAACAATACACGTCGCGACCGGGCGGAGCGATCATCTCGGCGGTCACCTGACGCCCGCAAAGTTCGCGAATAAGAAAAACGCGACGCATGATGATATCCTGTTCGCGCCACACAAGACACCGGAAATCAATGTCTCGCAGGTCCGCATGTACCGGCACGGGGAGACCGAGATTTTGATCGAGAATTTTGTTCCGGCTCGATACATGGCAAATCTGCTCGATCCAGAGGCCGGTTTCTAAAGAGTATTGCGCCGCTTGCCCGAAGATCTCATCCAGAGGCTGCAGGATGAGATTTTCGGAGAGGGCCGCTTTAGAAGCGACGCGGCAGGCGCCTCGCCCTAGTGCACCGTCTCGCATATAATGGTGACGTCGCCGCCGGTCAGTTGGCTGTTTTTCAAGGCGCGAGCGAAGCGCCCATATCTGGATTCATACGGGTCGAGCGAGCAACGCGGAAAAACAGCCAACTGGCCGCGGCCCGGAGGGTTGC
>JAFAJU010000432.1 GCA_019236035.1 Verrucomicrobiota bacterium
TCCACTTATTCTGCCGAGTGTTGATGAGCAGGCGGTAGCCTCGGTGGTGGCAGATTGGACCGGTATCCCGGTCGGCCGGATGGTGAAGAATGAAATCCAAGCGGTGTTGACTCTCGCGGACAATCTCGAAAAACGAGTGATCGGCCAGCGTCACGGTCTGGAAGCCATTGCCAAACGGATTCAAACATCGCGCGCCGGCCTCGACAATCCCAGCAAGCCGATCGGCGTTTTCATGTTAACCGGTCCCAGCGGTGTCGGGAAAACAGAAACTGCGTTGGCTCTTTCCGAAACCCTCTACGGCGGTGAGAGCAACATCATTACGATCAACATGAGCGAATTTCAGGAGGCGCACACGGTATCGACGTTGAAGGGAGCTCCGCCAGGCTACGTCGGTTACGGCGAAGGTGGTATCCTGACTGAAGCCGTTCGCCGCCGGCCTTACAGCGTTGTCCTGCTGGATGAGGTCGAGAAGGCGCACCCGGATGTGCACGAGATTTTTTTCCAGGTGTTCGACAAAGGAATGATGGAAGACGGTGAGGGCAGGCTCATCGATTTCAAGAACACGATCATTTTGCTCACGACGAATGTCGGAAGCGACTTGATCATGAACATGTGCAAGGATCCGGAGATGATGCCGTCTCCAGACGGTGTCGCCAAGGCGCTCCGGCAACCGCTGCTCAAGGTCTTTCCGGCTGCCCTCCTTGGCCGCCTTGTCGTAATACCTTACTACCCACTGAGCGACGCCATGTTGAGATCAATTATCCGGCTCCAACTCAGTCGGATCCAACAGCGAATCGGCGCGAGTCGTGAAATGACTTTCAGCTACGATGACGCGGTGGTGGATCTGATTGCGAGCCGATGCACAGAGCTGGAGAGCGGCGGCCGCATGGTGGACGCGATTCTTACGCAGACGCTCTTGCCCGAGATCAGCCGCGAGTTGTTAACTCGCCTGATGGAGGGTGGCTCCACGCAGAAAATCGAGGTCACGGCCAAGGACGCCGCGTTCCATTATACCTACACATGAGGTCAATTCTACGGAGGCCAAGTAGCCTGAGGTTGCGGCGGATTCTAGCGAGGCCGCTGAGCCCAGCCGGTGCCACGCCGAGCGGGGTCTACCTACCCC
Source organism: Verrucomicrobiota bacterium (assembly GCA_019236035.1). Lineage (GTDB taxonomy): Bacteria > Verrucomicrobiota > Verrucomicrobiia > Chthoniobacterales > JAFAMB01 > JAFAMB01. The sequence continues at coordinate 1,124 of JAFAJU010000432.1, forward strand.
TTACATCTCGTTGGTCTGAGGCGCGGCCTCGCTGGAGAAGCTTTCTATGCCTACAGGGCGCTCACTCGGACCACTTGGCGTAGATTCGCAGCCGGATACCGATACAGGCCAGACGCCCGGCACAGGCGTCACGAGCTCTCAACAAGGCCTCTCTTCGACTGATCCCCTCGGATTGCAGGGAACTCCGGGCGTAGTGCCTTTAGGAGGTGGCGGAGGCAAAGGGGCCGCAACCGCCACTAAAGAATTGAATATCGTAGGCGGGGCTTTTGACTGGGATCCGCCCATTACCGATGCTGAGGAGATTGCCAAGCTGAACAATAATTTGTGGAGTCCGGGCACTAAAGACTTTGTCGCAGTCGTGAACGGCGTGAGCGGGGCTAACTTGACCGCAACGATGGCGGATAGCTTCGGAGCGTTTCTAGGCGCGATACTCACCAGCCCGAACGGCAGTATCAAGCGTATCAACTTGCTTACTCATGCCAACCCCGATGTGATCGCTTTCAGCGGGAGAATTATCTCGACCGCCACGGTCTCCGCGGATGTGCAAATGGACGTAAACGCCGGGAATAGCACGATGGTTTCGCTGGATATCGTCAGTATACAGGCGATCGCCGCGCCCGGTGTTTTCTTTCAGTTGCCCAACAACCCAAAGAAATTCACCATTACCGACATCCGCAGCAGATTTGCATCCGACGCAATGATCCTTCTCCTCGCCTGCCATAGCGGGTTGCTCTCGACATTCGTTCAGGACATCGCCAACTTTTTTCAAGTGACAGTGGTTGGTTTTACGTCCGTGATTGCCTACTGCCCTCCGGCCCAGAGCAATCCTAAAAAATTCATTCGCGCGGGTATGCAAATTGGGATTGGTAGCTGCAGTAGCAAAGTCGCTGACTTTCGAACGCTGAGCACAAATTCAAACGCCGTTAAGAAAGTGCCTGTACCATGAATCCTTCCTGCTTGTTAGCGTAGATAGCGAGATGGAGGCAAAACGACCATAACCTCGGAAGATAAAATCTATGGCGCAATTCACTCAAACAAACCGATTGTTGCAGGTGACCACACCGCTCGGCGCGGACACGCTCCTGGTCACCGCATTTAACGGTAACGAGCAGATTAGCAGTCTATTTACTTTCGAGCTAAGCCTGATCGCCGAAAACTCTACGCAGATCGATTTTAGCAAGATCATTGGAAACGAGATAACGCTTAAGATTGCCACGCTTGGTGCCGACGGTGTCAATGACTGGCGCTACGCCAATGGCATCTGTTCCAATTTCTCGGAGGGAGATCGCAACGAAAGATTTACAAGTTTTTCCGCGGAGGTAGTCCCTAAGGTTTGGCTCCTCACCCGCCGGGCACGCAGCAGGATTTTTCAGCAAAAGTCTGTGCCGGACATACTCAAAGTCGTGTTTCAGGGATACGACTGCGACTTTCAACTTCGTGGCGACTATCAATACCGCGAGTATTGCGTTCAATACCGCGAGACGGATTTCAATTTTGCCAGTCGCCTTATGGAAGAGGAGGGGATCTACTATTACTTTAAACACTCCGACGGGAGCCATAAAATGGTCATCGCGGACACACCCCAATCCCACGATACTGTCCCCGGACTTCCGAACGCGAGATATGATGTCGTGAGGGGTGGTCCGCAAATAGGCGATCAGGTTTTCGGTTGGCAAAAGACTCAGGCCTTGCGCGCGTCAAAGTACACGCTCTGGGATCATTCATTCGAGCAACCGAAACAGAATCTTGAGGCAAAAGAAAATATCGTCGACTCGATTGAGGTTGGGACGGTCTCCCACAAGTTAAAAACTCAGGCCAACGAACCCCTCGAAATCTATGACTTCCCCGGTGGGTATGCGGTCCGTTTTGACGGCGTTTCACCGAGTGGCGGCGACCAGCCGACGCGATTGCAGAAAATCTTCGATGATAACAAGCGAACAGTGAAACTCCGAATGCAGGCGGAGGCGGTACCATCGATTACGATTACAGGCAGCTCCGGGTGCAGTAATTTTGTGGCTGGTCATAAATTCACCTTGCAGCGCCATTTTGATGCGGAGGGTGATTACGTGCTTGTCTCGGTTGCACACCAGTCGTTCATGTCGAATGAATTCGTTTCCGGAGGATCAGCCAGCGGCCTGTTCTATTCGAACTCCTTCACCTGCATACCAGTCAAGCTGCCTTACCGGCCGCCATGTCGCACGCCGAAACCCTTTATTGCGGGGGTCCAGAACGCTCTCGTCACCGGTCCAAGTGGAAAAGAGGTGTTCACGGATAAATATGGCCGGATCAAGGTGCAGTTCTATTGGGACCGCGAAGGGAAAAATGACGAGAACAGCTCCTGTTGGATTCGGGTAGCCCAAACATTCGCCGGCAAACGCTGGGGTGGTTCTTTTTGGCCGCGTCTCGGCCAGGAAGTACTAGTCGCCTTCGTCGAAGGCAATCCGGACGAACCAGTGATTGTTGGGAGCGTTTATAACGCCGAACAGACACCCCCTTACCTGGGCGATGGGTTGGACTCGAAGCACAAGAACGATTCGAACGTGAGCGGCATTAAATCTAACACCACCTTAGGTGGCTCCGGGTTCAACGAGTTCCGCTTCGACGATACCAAGGACAAGGAGCAAATATTTTTGCACGCCGAGCGGAACTTGGAAATCACCACCAAAAACGATTCGCTCGCTCACACCTTCAAAAATCGTCATCAAATAATTGGTCAGGAAAAAGATGGGTCGAAGACAGGGGACCAACTTGAGATGGTATACCACGACAAGCAGATCAAAGTGCACCATGACCAAGTTGAGCAGGTGGGTAACAATATGCAGCTCTTGGTTGGAGGCATTGATAGTGGGGCGGGCAATCAAGATATAGTGATCAACGGGACCAAGAAGGAATCGGTTGGGAAAGACGATCATTTGCATGTCATCGGCAACCGCAATGAAAAGATCGACGGAGGCCAGTCATTGACCGTCGGTGGAGCACAGCAAGAAAAAATTGGCACTAAACACGCCGTTGACGCCGGTCAGGAAATCCATTTGAAGGCTGGCATGTCGGCCGTCATCGAGGCAGGCGTCGAGCTGACGATCAAGGTGGGCGGTAACTTTATTTCTATTAGTCCCGCCGGCGTTTCCATTCAAGGGACGATGGTTATGATTAACAGCGGAGGAGCGGCTGGTTCCGGGAGTGGCAGTAGCCCGGAATCGGCTCAAGATCCGGCCAAAGCGAATCCGACCAAGCCCGACGAAGCCGATGACTCTAAATCGGGCCAAAAATCTGCACGATCCTGACAGAAACTAACTATCGAAGGAATCAGCTTATGCCTCCAGCCGCAAGAATAGGTGATATGCACACCTGTCCAATGGTTACACCTGGCGTGCCTCCGGTGCCGCACGTGGGCGGCCCGATATTGCCTCCCGGCTGCCCGACAGTATTGATCGGTGGCCAGCCGGCTGCGCGTGCGACCGACATGTGCGTTTGCGTCGGACCACCTGACACTATCGCCATGGGTTCACCCACAGTCTTGATCGGGAACCTGATGGCGGCCCGACTGGGTGACCCGACGGTGCACGGCGGCGTCATTGTGCTCGGCTGCCCGACCGTGCTGATCGGCTAGATCACAATGTGATACGGGCGTCCCGCCCGATTATGAGGGCGCTGGCGCTGGTTGCTGCTACGACGGAGCAGCCCTCCAGCAACCAGCCGCTACAAGGCCAAGGTGAAACTTGGCCCTACCGGATCGTTCGGTAGGGACGCGCTTCGTCGCGTCCTCATTGCTTGGGGACGCCCATGTCACCGCAGGTCTTTTTGCAAGCGCGGATCGCTCACCCAATCGGGTTATTTACGCTTGAGTTCACGGAATATATAGGCAGTACTGCCTGGGAAAGCCATTCGTCATGGAATA
>JAFAJU010000564.1 GCA_019236035.1 Verrucomicrobiota bacterium
TGAAACATCCTAATGAATACCAGCTGGTTTTTGTGTCCCGGCGTTCGGAGGAGTTCCAATGGCCGGAGGCCGGAAACGAGGAGCTTGGCATGCAGGCATTCCAGCGCTTCTTGGAGTGTGTGGAAGCGGCTGTGAAGGCCGGGTTGACGTATGACACGGATACAGATCGGCTCGCGCAACAGCTCTGGGCGGCGATTCACGGCTTGGTAGTCCTTTTGCTCTTGAAATCAGATTTTTGCTGGGTAGATCTGGATTCATTGATCAGAGGGCATGTAGCGATGCTAATGCGGGGAGTGACAAAACGCGGATAGGCCGCGCCTCGCGCAGAGGTACGCTAAGGTTGCCTCAGAAGCACGCATCTCCTTATAGGTCATATAAGTCGTAGAGGTCGTATACGGCTCTGCGAATCGATCTCATCTTGTCGGTCCGATCCTTCGCGTGCCTTTGCGTACCTTTGCGCGACATTTTCGTGTCGTCCGCGCTCTTCGAGCGTGCTATCCTCCGGCCATTAGAAGAATCTTTGGCTGAAAGGATCTATGAGCCGGCAATCACCAAGCCCATCTCCGGCCGAGGATGAGCAGCGAGCTGGAGTTATCGTCTTTCCTACACGCATCACCGAAGCTTCCGGCGCCAGCTTTCGGGCCAAAGCTCCAACCTTGCATCATGGGGTTTTGTCGAGCCTACGCGACCTTATTGTTCACAACGAACTCGCGCCCGGTACACGGCTGACAGAGAGCGTTCTGTGCGAACGCCTCAACGTTTCTCGCACTCCGCTGCGGGAAGCTCTGAAGGTGCTTTCTCATCAGGGGTTAGTGGAAATCCTGCCCAACCGCGGCGCGCGAGTGGTCAAGCTTACTCAAGAGGATGTACGGCATTTGTTTGAGGTGATCGGGGCGCTGGAATCGCTGGCCGGCCGGCTGGCCTGTGAGCACCTGACGGATGCAGAACTGTGCGAGATCAAGGCGATTCATTACCAGATGCAGGCCAACTACATCCGGCGCGACCTCCCAGGTTATTTTCGACTTAACCAGGCAATTCATAAACGAATCGTAGACGCGGCGCAGAATCCGGTGCTATTCGCTACGCACGAGAACCTGAACATCCGTTTGCTGCGTGCTCGTTACCTTGCCAGTCAGATGGATCAAGATCGCTGGGCGGCGGCGATGCGGGAACATGAATTGATCATCGATGCGTTGGGGCGACGCTCGGCCGACGAGACTGCCGACCTCTTGAATCAACACCTGCGTCACAAGTACGAGGCGATCTGCCAGCATCTGGACAGTCTCTAGCCCGGCGACGTCCGGAATTCGAGTTCGAGGACGATGAGAGAGGCTGCAGGCTAATCCTGACCGTTGGACTTCGTTACATCTGTGACGTTCCCGATCGCAGCCAGATGCATGACCCTCTCCTCCGTTGCATCGTTCCGGGTGAGCTCGCCAGTCAATCGGCCGTGCCGCATGATGAGGATACGATCCGCCAAAGCAAGCACTTCGGGCAAATCGCTTGAGATGATCAAGATCGCAATGCCTTCTCTAACCAACTCATCAAACAACCCATAGATCTCGGCTTTGGTTCCGATGTCGACGCCGCGCGTTGGCTCGTCAACGATGAGCACTGTCGGTTGTACCGCGAGCCATTTTGCCAAAAGCACTTTCTGCTGGTTGCCACCGCTCAGGAGGCCGGCCCTTTGCTGAAAACTCGGCGTGCGAACCCGCAATCTGGACACATATTTTCGAATCAATTGATTTTCTGCGGGATAATCGACGAACGGGCCTCGTGCTACGGTCCGCAGGGCTGCGCTTGAGATATTTGCACCTACCCCGTCGCCAAGCACTAGTCCCATTGTTTTCCGATCCTCCGGCACAAAGGCAATTCCGGCAACCACAGCGTCTTTCGGTTGTCGAAAGTTGACCCTGCCGCCTCTCAACGTGATGTCGCCACGGTCCGGCGGTGGTGAACCAAATATGCCCAGGGCCATCTCACTCCGACCCGCTCCGATCAGCCCGGCCAAAGCCACGATCTCTCCGCGTCGGAGTTCAAAGGTCACATCTTCGTACTGGCCCTTCTTCGAAAGTTTATTTACGCGGAGGACCACATCGCCTTTCGGTTCCACTGGATGCCGATGGAAAGCGAGGAGTTCGCGCCCGACCATGAATCGAACCGCCTCGGCTTCCGTCGTGGCTTTTGTTTGAACCGTGCGAACGTGCCGGCCATCGCGCAGCACTGTTATTGTATCGCAGAGTGAAAAAACCTCCGGAAGACGATGGGAAATGTACAGCACCGTCACGCCGTGCGCTTTAAGATCTGCGATGACCCGGAATAGAATCGCAGACTCGGTTTCAGAAAGACTCGAGGTGGGCTCATCCAGAATCAGTAAACGCGGATTCCTGACAAGACTTTTGCAAATTTCGATCAATTGTTGTTGGGCGACCGTGAGCCGGTGTACGACAGTGTCTGGATCATGGTGAAGCCCCAACCGCCCGAGAACGGCAAGTGTAGCGGCCGTCAGTTTCTGCCGATCCAGGAAAAAGGTCGAACGCTTCGGTTCCAGGCCAAGGAAAATGTTTTCGGCGATCGAGAGATTTGGGGCGAGGTTTAGCTCCTGATAGACAATGGCGATTCCTTTCGCCTGTGCTTCAGACGGGTTTGTGAATTTGACGGTCTCCCCAGAGAATTCAATGCTGCCCGCATCGGGTTGGTGAACCCCGGCAATGATTTGCATCAAAGTGCTTTTCCCGGCGCCGTTCTCACCGATCACCGCATGGATGCTCTCCTTCTCGACATCGAAGGTGACGTCCTGTAGAGCCTGGACACCCGGAAAGCGCTTCGAAATTCCGTTTATCTTCAGGATCGATGGCATGTCAATTCGCGCAAAGGAACGCCTCGCGCAAAGGTCGGCGTACCTTGCGCGAGGCTGAATGCCGTGTGGTTCGCGGCTACTTCAGAAATTGGTCCACGTTCGCCGCAGTCACTACATCGACGCCAGTGTCGACTACAGCCGGAACCGTCTTGCCCTCGGTCAGGTCATTCAGAATATCAACGCTTTTAACGCCCATCGCGTATGGCCTTTGACCGATAAGAGCGTGGCAAGCGCCTTGTTTTAAAATCTTGAGCTCTTCCGGGAGCGTATCGAAAGATACGACCACAAATTTATTTGTTTTGATATCGTCCGCGTGCTTACTGATCGCGCGAAGGTAAGCCTCCGGAGCACCGAAAAGTGGCCATCCGCCCGAGAAGAAAAAGCCATTGAGATCAGGATATCGGGTCAGCGTGTCCTGGATGATCTGGATAGACTTCGCAGCGTCGTCATTGCACGGGAAGGGTGAACCTTGGATTTCGGTGTATTCGCCTCCGGCCTCTTTCAGTGCGTTTCTGAACCCGGCGCCGCGCTGGTTGTGATTCACGGACGCCAAACCGCCGGTTAACACTGCGAACTTGCCCTTTGGCATCACCGATGCGAACGCCTTGCCGGCTTCGTAACCGCCTTGCTCGTTATTTGTGCCGACAAAACAGACCCGTTGCGACTTTGGAGAGTCGGCGTCGAAGGTGATTACTTTGACTCCCTTTTTGATCGCAGATTCAATCACCCCGATCACGGAATCGCCGTCCATCGGAGCGACCGCAAAACCGTCGACACCGCGACTCACCAGGTCCTGTAAGACCTGGACCTGTTTCGCCGCATCGGCTGTGTCAGGTCCCGTGTATATGACGTTGACACCCAGTTTAGCGCCCTCTTCTTTGCAGCCGCGCTCCACATCATTGTAAAAGGAAATACTGATCGATTTTGGGATGATAGCAAATGTCTTCTGTTTCCCGGCAGCGCGAGCGCCGGGTATCAGAGCGAGTGAACAAGTCACCACGCCCGCGAGTAGAAACAATGGACTGTTTTTCATATGGTTTATAGGGGGGAACAACTTACGGTTGGCGGATGCCGCCAGATCGAACAATATCGCTCAATCATGGCGTAACAGCTTCCGAAAATAATCGATCGAGACGGCGAGAATGATCACTGCTCCAACAAAGACGCCTTGCCAATAGGGATCGATGCCGAAGAGCAGCAGACCGTTGCGCAATACTTCCAAAATGATTGCACCGATTACGGTGCCAAAAATTGTGCCTTCGCCGCCCGCTAAATTGGCTCCGCCAATAACCGTGGCCGCAATGACCGCCAGCTCTTCTCCGGTCCCTAAGTCGGCGGTGACGCTCGATAGGTAGCTGTACTGCACGAGACCGGCAATCCCCGCGACAATCGCGGACAAGATGTAAACAATGATCTTGAGTCGATCGACGCGGAGTCCGGTCAAACGCGCTGTTCGTTCGTTCCCTCCAACCGCGTAGACGTAGCGGCCCCATACCGTGCGCGATAGGAGGACCCAAAAGAAAACAGCGACAACGCAAAAAATTATAAATGGATTCGGGATCCCGAAAACGTCACCGCCGCCGATCCAGAGAAAGGATTGGTACTCGTCACCAAAGATCGAAATCGGCCGACCGTGCGTGATGATGAGAGCAAGGCTTCTTGCGATCGAAAGAGTCGCGAGAGTCGGCACGAAAGGGGACATCTTCAGGCGAGTGATGCAGAGTCCGTTCATAAGTCCGATTCCACAAGCGGCCAACAGACTAACGAAAATCGCAAGTAGGACCGGCCATCCATGCGTGAGTAGAAACGCGACGATGACGGCTGTCATTCCCCAGACCGACCCTACCGACAAGTCGATGCCGCCGGTCAGGATGACCAAGGTCATACCCATCGCAACGATTCCAACAAAAGAAAAGTTCCGGGTGATGTTCGTCAGGTTCTGGATATCTCGAAATTGCGGGACGAACACAGCCAGCACGAGAAGCATTAACCCGAGTGCACCAAGGATCCCGATTTCACGAGGAAGCCGGAAAGTCCTTTGAGGCACAGCTTTTTCTGGCTGGTGCGGAGCTACCGCTTCGGGACTCATCTGGGGTGTCGGAACGTGAACTAAAGCGTTATGGAGGATTTTTGTCGAGATTCAAACAAATTCATGAATCGGCCCGGTAGTTCCGCGTCCGCGGAACGACCACGGCCGCCCGAGCCCGGTCTGGAGGCCCTGAAACCTGGAGGGGAGCGGCTTGCAGCTCCTTCCCGGGGTTGTCCTCGATGGCGGTTGAGCGCCCTTTCGGCCTGTCGGCCGAAGGCGTTGCACTTGTCCGCCATAGCCTTGGCGACGGCGGAAGCAACGCCCCTCCAGGTGGATGATCCAAGGCAAGAGAATAGTCAACGCCGACCAATCTACGTGGTATTCTGGCTCTGGTGCTCATAGCCGTGACCGATGATCTCCAGATTCACGAGGCCCGTAGAGAAACAGTGCTGGCGATCATTCCGGCCTACTTCGAGGAGCAATTCATCGGGCAGGTTATCCGTCAAGTATTGCAGCACGTACAGGCAGTTCTGGTGATCGATGATGGGTCGCTCGACGCTACCGCGAGCGAAGCGGAAGCTGCCGGCGCCAAAGTAATCCGGCACCCGACGAATATCGGGAAGGGAGCCGCCCTCAAGACCGGCCTCAGATACGTCGCTGCACTCGACGCGGCTTTCTTTTTATTCCTTGACGGGGACGGTCAACATGATCCTTCGGACATCCCGACATTTTTTGAGGCGATGAATGATTCTCAAGCTGACCTGCTGGTTGGCAATCGGATGAACAACCCTGAAGCAATGCCGCTTGTTCGCCGATGGACCAACCAATTCATGTCGTGGCAGATTGGCAAAATTTGCAAAATCCCGCTGCCCGATAGTCAATGTGGATTTCGGCTCGCGCGTAAAGAATTACTGCCGATTTTGATGGCCGCAAGCGATCGTTTCGAATTTGAGAGCGAGAGTATTATTTTGGCTGTACGCCATGGGTTCCGGATCGGTTTTGTCCCTATTCGAACGATCTACACGGGTCAACAGAGCAAGATCCACCCGCTTCGTGATACGATTCGATACATCCGGCTCATGAGTAGATACCGTCACCCATGAGCGATACCGACGGTGGCAACGGAACTCTCCGGCTACGCCGGAAAATCCCGTTGCTTTCGAGCCCCCAAAAGCTTTCGGGACTAGCCCGAGGGAGGAAGCCATCGGAGCGGTTCATCTTGCCCTGGCCGCCTCCAGGCGCTGACGGAGCAGCGCCTCCAAAGCGCTGACGACGATTGATGCTATGGTCTGGGCGAGCCATCCTTGGGGGGAGACAGTCCCTACCTGTTCCTTAATCATTCTTACCCAACAAATTTAACGACATGGTCAGCCAGACTGACCCGGTCGAGGCTACGCCTTCGATTTCTTCGATTTCGCGTGTTTCGCGGGTGGCGCCGGAGCCGAGGTCGTCTCTACGGGTCGAACGAGCTCACCATTCTGCAAAACTGCGGCGTATAACGGCTGACTTGTGCCCCCGACGCTACCCGTCATGTTTACGAGATAGTACGGATACGGAAGAGGCGTCCCATTCTTGTGCGTCGTTTTCCACTCAACCGTATTCGCTGCCACGTTTGAGGCACCATAGAAGCCTGTGGCCCAATGTACCGCAGCCAACGCTGCTGCCTGCTCAGACACCTTGAATGGCAACTCTTGTGGTTTCCCCGCAGTATCTGGGATTTCTAATCGGTAGTTCTTCACGGTGCCGCCACCCGTTACGCTGTAGTTAATTGCGTCGGCCTCGGCTTTTACTTCCGTGTTTTTTTTCGGTGACCTACTGGCCTTTTTGCCCTTCTCAACGGCCAGCAAAGGTGGGGTAAGCGCTAGTGCAACTAGCAAGAGGAAGGTAATTTTCATGGCGCGATTGTAGCATTACAATCGCGCATGAAAAGACTTCGATGACACTCTTTTTCGCCAAGCCGCTCATTCTGAGTCGGTTCCAGTTTCGCTGATGGCTGCGGCATTGGGGTTAGGGCGGCCAGCCTTGCCTCGCCCTCCCAACCCGCTGGCGCTTTAACACGTGGTGCGCTAGCGTCCCCTTTATGAATGGCCAGACACAAGCGCAATTCCCAGACGAGCAATCCGAGGACGGAAGTTTCCAGCGACAGGGGGACGCATTTCGGGAGTGGGTCACCGCAAACGGGACCTCGAGGTTTCCCGCTGCCGAAGGGCGTTATCACCTTTATGTGTCATGGGCTTGCCCCTGGGCGCACCGAACGATCATCGTGCGCCATCTCAAACGGCTCAACGAAATTATCGGTATGACGGTGGTCGACCCGATTCGAGATGAACACGGATGGGCCTTTCGGGACGGACCCGGCCACTCGAAGGATCCCATCAACAAGTTCGAATTCCTGAGCGAGGCCTACCTTGCAACCGACCCATCCTACCGTGGCCGTGTGACCGTTCCCGTGCTCTGGGACAAAGTAAGCCGCACGATCGTCAGCAATTCTGACGATGACCTCCTGAGGGTTTTTAATTCCGAATTCGACGCGTTTACAGACAGCGATTTGGATCTTTATCCGCGGGAGCATCGTTCGGAAATCGACCGGCTCAATGAACTCATTTACGAGACCGTCAACAATGGAGTCTATCGCGCTGGATTTGCAACGACGCAAAAAGCGTACGAACGAGCTGTCTATCCGCTTTTTGAGACGCTCGATCATCTGGATGCGAGGTTGTCCGATCGACGATACCTGTTTGGGGATTCACCGCTTGAAACGGATTGGCGGCTTTTCGTCACATTGGTCCGGTTCGATGCGGTTTACCATGGACATTTTAAATGCAACATCCGCCGAATAGCCGATTACCCGAACTTGTACGGCTATCTGCGTGATCTTTATCAAATTGATGGAATCGCCAACACCGTGAACTTCGATCACATCAAGCGCCATTACTACTTTACTCACGACGATATAAATCCGACGCGGATCGTCCCCGTCGGCCCGGTACAGGATCTGTGGGCACCTCATGGGAGACAGTCGCTGGCCGCTTAATCTTCAGCGCGCTGTTCAAGCAGTTCATCGATCAGGTTCATCGCTTGGAGCGCGTCCGCCGCGAGCCATTGAAGACGAGCTTTGGCGTGTTCCAGCGTCGGCAAATCCCATTCAGGTTGCCGCCTGACGTCGACGTCGCTGAGCGTCGTACGCATATTCTCCAGAAGCGAATCAAGTTTGAGTGCGGCCATGGCTGAATGATCTCCGGAATCGTCTCGCGCTATCAAGCTGGAAAAGTTGTCGGGGATGGGAGGTGGGCCGGTAGGGCGAGGCTCCCGACTCCGCCCCTGTTGCCCCCTGCTAGCCCGACGTAGCAAGGGGCAACAGGGGCGGAGTCGGGAGCCTCGCCCTACC
>JAFAJU010000055.1 GCA_019236035.1 Verrucomicrobiota bacterium
ATCTTTTAAGATATGCAGTGTTTCTGCGGGCTCAGCCATTGATGTCATCATGCGGTCTCCTTACGCCCGACGCACCGGCCGGCATCTAGCCGGCGGTTTGGGTTTGATGAGCGCTTTGAGTGAATCAATCAGGTCGTCAAAAAATCGGCTCTACCTGGCTTGCCAGACCCTCACCGTCCTTTGCTCTGCCAAGCGCTGCCTTCATGGTGTCTCATGCGTATTCAACATAATGAGGTTGATAGATCAGCTGCTGGATGCGTTCGGCCAGATCCGGCGGCATCGGTTCGGTGGCGAGTCCGCGGCGATGCGCCAAATCGGCGACGGCGAAGGCGATCTTGGCGGAAACTTCCCGGATACGGTTCAGCGGTGGGTAAACCCGGCCTGTGGCAAGATCGGATTCGGCCACCTCGCCAGCCAGTGCGCGGGCGGCAGTCAGAAATGTCTCGTCTGTAACAAGGCGGCTGCTGCTGGCTAACACACCGAGCCCGACGCCAGGGAAAATGTAGGCGTTATTGCCCTGTCCGGGAACGAAGATTTTTCCGCCAAAAGTAACTGGCGCAAACGGACTGCCGCTGGCAAACACACATCGGCCATCGCTCCAGGCGTATGCCTCCTCGGCGGTGCATTCGGCCATCGCCGTCGGGTTCGACAGGGCGAAAATGATTGGGCGTTCATTGATTCGCGTGATTGCTTCGACGATCTCCTTTGAAAATGAGCCGGCGTGACCGGAGACTCCGATGAGGGCCGCCGGGCGGAGCGCTTCGATCGCGGCCAGCGGATTTGCGACCGGTGGGTGATCATGGGCAAACGCGACTTTGTGCCTGGCGAGATCGGAGCGGCTTTTGACCACGAGGCCCTTCGAATCGAGAAACCAGCACCGAGCGTGGGCCTCGGACTCGGTGAATCCCTCGTCCATGAGCGCGGCGACGACGAGATCACCAATGCCGATGCCCGCTTCGCCAGTACCGAAGAACAGGATTCTTTGGTCGCGCAGGGTCCTTCCAGTGATCCGCAACGCTGACCACAAACCGGCGAGGGCGACCGCAGCCGTGCCCTGGATGTCGTCGTCAAAACAGCAGACGCGATCACGGTATTTGGCCAGCAGCCGGAATGCGTTGCGGTTCGCGAAGTCCTCCAGCTGGATCAGCGCGCCCGGAAAAACCTCCTCCGCCGCAGTAAAAAACTCCTCGATCAGTTCGTCATAGGCTGGACCTCGCGTGCGGCGTTGGCGGAGACCGATGTAAAGCGGGTCACCCAGGAAGGCTTCGTTCTCCGTGCCGACATCGATGGTCACAGGAAGGCAGACAGCCGGGTCGATTCCGCCGCACGCGGTGTAGAGGGAAAGTTTGCCAACGGGGATGCCCATGCCGGCTGCTCCGAGGTCTCCCAGCCCAAGGATGCGCTCGCCGTCAGTGACGACAATTACGCGCACACCTGGATGCGGCCAGTTGCGCAGGACCTCGGCAACATGTCCACGATCGGCCACGGAAATGAACAACCCCCTGGGCCTGCGAAAAATGTGTCCATATTCCTGGCAAGCCTGACCGACAGTGGGGGTGTAGATCAGTGGCATCATCTCTTCGATATGCTCGGTCACCACGCGATAGAAAAGCGTTTCGTTCCGGTCTTGCAGGGCTATCAAGAAAATGTACCGCTCGATGTCGGTTGGCTTCTTCCGAATGTTGGCGAGGACTCGGTCTACCTGCTCGTCCTGGGTGTGAATCCGCGGCGGAAGCAGGCCGCGCAGGCCCAGTGTATCGCGCTCACGTTCCGTAAATGCGGTTCCTTTGTTCAGGCACGGATCATGAAGGATCTCCACTCCGCGCGGGAGAGTCTCCTTTTTCATTTCCAGACAAAGAACATGGTGAAGCCGACCGAATCAAGATCGCGGAAGCGAGTACCGGTAAATATATCAGCAAGTGCAGGGTCTGGCGGAACCGACTGATCCGGTTTTCCCTTGGTTCGTTGTGTTTGTTATACCGGTTTGATTGAACTCCCGTCGTCTCACTCTTTTTTGCTTTTGCGTTAGAAGTTAGACAGGAAAAGATGAGCCGGGCGAGCTGGGTCGCTCTTTGGACAGGAATCTGGCGAAAAACGACAGCGACGAACGCTTGCGGGCTCATTTTGTGCCCGGGGATCCCGAGAGGTATTTGTGCGGTTGCAAAACTTTGTTGGCACATTTCAGAATTCCGTGCGATGATATTGAAAAGCTCGGAAATCACACGGAGCCCTCACAACGAAAACAAAGAAAGGACGAAAGGAAAAAACATGAGTGCTGCAGATACCAAAAAGGCCACCGGGGCAACGTCGGAAGCCGGAGACGAGGTCTTTCAGGAGGCCATGCGCAGTTATGAGAAGGCCTTGAAGGCTGGCATTCAACTGCAGGAGGAATCGGTGAACCTCTGGAAAGACCTGCTCTCCAAGCTCGGCTCACCCCAGGAGCTGCAGGCGAAGCTCGAGTCGATGACGGCGGATGCTTTCCCGAAAGCTCGCGAGCGAATGGAGGAGTTTGTGGAGACATTCAACCGCATGAGCAAGCAGACGATTGACCTGTTCGAGAAAACGCTGGGTGTTTACCAGGCCACCTCGGTGCCCGAAGCGCAGCGCCGCGTGCAGGATCTGATCGAAAGCTCGCTGACCGCCCTGCGGACCAACGTTCACAGCGCCCTGAACACGAACGCTAAAATCATAGCTGATTGGAAGGAACTCGTGGATCGGTTCGGCCCACCCGCGAAGAAGTAATTCCTTGAGCCAATAAGAACACCCTTGGCGATAGAGCAATGCTGATCGGGACCAGAGTTGGATTTGATCAGCGACGAAATGGGAATCGCCATGGCTCTGGAACTACGATATCCTTATTCTCCCGGGGCGTTCGGGTAGCCAAATCATGCTGCCCGAAGCTCCAGGAACCAAACCCGGCAACTTTAGAAGAATCCCACTATGAGCGATAACATGAACAAAGCCTTCGACCAGGTCGCCGATTTCCAGAAGCTCTGGCTCGACTCCTTTGCCAATATGGCCAGCATCTGGTCTCAGTTTTCCCCCAGCTCGCCGCCCTCTGACGAGCTGCGCAAGATGCGGGGCGGAATGCTGAAAGTGCTGGCCGAGACCTGGGATGAATACATGCGGACGCCCCAATTCATGGAAATGATGAAGGCGTCACTGAACGGCGCACTGGACCTCAAGCGCATGGCTCGGGACGGAATAAACCGAGTGCATGAACAATTCGAAAACCCCAGCAAGGAAGATATTGACGACCTGTTGCTGGCCATCCGCCATGTGGAGCGGCGGCTTCTCGACCGGCTCGAAGGGCTCGATAACCGGGTGGCGAACCTGGATGAAAAAATCGACAAGGTCGATCAGCGGATTGCAAAGCAGGAGAATGCGATCGAACGGCTGGGAC
>JAFAJU010000066.1 GCA_019236035.1 Verrucomicrobiota bacterium
GCGCCTGTAATCACGACTACTTTTCCTTCGATGTTCTTGCTCATGACGTTCTCCTTATTTTTGCGAAGGGTTGCCTCGCGGTTTTTACTTCGTGGCCCAGCGCAGAAATGAGATATTAAGTTCAACGCGGTTCGACCGACAATCGCGGGCCTTACACAAGTCTGCAAATTGCCGGGCGACAACATCGTAATGATGGAGACTCAAACAGTCGATGCCGCGCATTTAGCGCCGATTCTGGCAGCGTTTGAAACGAGGGACGTGCCCGCGAGAGCGGCTATTTACGCATTAGGCCGGTAGCCAATTGATCCAGGGCGCCACGATGAGGGCGGTGGAGGCTTTCTATCTCGTGTTGAAGAGTGCTCAGGCGATTTTCGTCCGTCAGTTCGCACTCCCAAATCGTGATAACGTGCCAGCCAGCAGCGCACAACGCTATAGCTACCTTATCGTCTCGGAGCTTGTTGCCCTCGATCTTACTCTTCCACCAATCCGCGCGTGTCGAAGTAGCACGAAAATTCCAACACTCATGACCGTGCCAAAAACAACCATGAACGAAGATGGCGACTCGATGTTTAGGCAAGATGAGATCAAGGCGACCGGGCTAACGCTTATCATTTATCCTGAAGCGGAAACCGAGTCGATGCTCTCATTGACCGGGAGTGGCGAATGTGTCCAATCTGAGGGCTAGCTTTGCCCTTCCTGCCGATCGATTCTAGACCTTCGTAACGGTTTCGACGACGTGGAGCGTTTTGCTTTCATCGACCAACCTAAATGGACTACCATCTCCCGCCAACGAGATTGACTTCCGTCCTTACTTTGCCTCTTGGACTGCAGGGAAAATCGACTCAGCGAGAACCACCCGACGCCAGACCGCGTCGGACAGTTTTCCGGACCCTCGAGCGGCTTCTGGTGCAAGGGTGCCGTCTACGGCTTAAACGGCCATAGATCGTATTATATAATATCCTTATTTAAAGTAACTTATAAATCGACTATTCAAGTATCACGCAATTTTCACGCACTTTTTACAAAGACCTTAGAGAATTCCGATACTTGCGATTGATGCGCGCCTCTGTCTCTTCCACTCGAGAGCCGATGAAGCCAGAGTCTCGCCCGCGCAGCGAACAGGGCTTAGCGAGTGCCGTCAATCTGGCGGGGCCTTTGATCACGAGTTCATCCAGACACCCTCGCTAACCACGCCTCTTTTAGCGGATCTCTTGTAACCGAAGTGTCCTGGCTTTGCATCTCAAGCGTTTGTTTGATAACGCTGGACTTCCCACGACCAAACCGAGAGACTGCGCGCTGCAAGCGGTTAGCAAAGAGGTAGTCGGAATCCATGACCTTCTGACGCGCTCGCTTTTTGGCGACGGTATTCCGCGTAGGTTGCTTCGGCGCGTTTCCCTAGCGAGACCGACTTTTTCTCGTTTGAGATTCTGATGGCTTCGCCGAACGAAGCCTCAATTTGAGTCTCATCAGCAGCAATAGCCGCGAGAAACACACCACGGAGCCGGTGCAGTTCGGCAGACCACCGACGCTCTTCGGATCTTTCGACTACTTTCTCCGCCTCCCCTATTGCCTCGAGCGCTTCAGGGATACGATCGGCTAGGTACAACGCTTCAGCATTTAGTGCTAGCCAAAACGGCACCACGAGGGTCGTACCGGATCCCCGAATGTCTCTTATTCCGCGCTCGATCCAGGGAATACCTTCCGCCGTATTACCGGATACACTGCGAGCCCACCCACGGTGAATGGTTCCTACTGCTAGCCAATACACAAATTGTGACGCGTGGACAGTTCAATCAAATCCGACGCCAAGCGATCCACTTCAGCAGGATCACACTCACATTGGCCGAAAGCCGCTGCCCAAGCGAGCGCCATGGCTAATGCGTTCATATCCTTCAGCTCCTTCGCTAGTGAGATCGCTTCTGCTATAGTCGCTTGGCAAGAGGCGATCTCTCCGAGATGCCACTCGGACATGGCTCCATAGCATAGACAGGCGACGACTGGCGCGTAGGGGTCTTCCGTATGAGAGGGAACGTTTCCCGAGCGCCAGATCTGGAGGGCCTGCATCGCGTACTCGTGTGCGGTCTCGAAATCGCCAGAATACAAGAGCGTACAAGACAAACGCGATACGCTGCAATCGTTAGCGCAGCGTCATTCTGTTCTTGCGCCAGTGAGTGAATTCGTTCGGCGATCTGCGTTGTTGCCGTCAGCTTGTCGGTGATGAGGGAATAGCGCCACTGACCTATGAGTGCCACGCAGAGGAGGAGGGGACGACCAAGGGCTTGACACAAGGGTTCGGCACGCTCGTAACAGATCCGTGCCTCGGCTGCTCCCAATCCTCGCGTGGCCGTTAAGTAGAGTGCCGCCTGCATTAGGATAAAAAGCTGATCTTCCGGGGTGAGACTTTGTCTTTCATTGGTCGTTTCGACCGGTGACCCCAACGTCCGTGTTCGAAAAAGTGCGCTAAAACCGAAAGCAACGCTTCGGACTCCAAGGACCTTGGCGGCAAAGTAGGAATCTCCTCGCTGAATTTGCGGAATGTAAACCTCGTGAAGTGCTTCATGCAATAAACCGGCATTGCAACCGCAGATTGCTGCTAAGAACTGAGGCTCCATCACAGTGAAGCTATCCGGCAACTGCGGCGCAAGCGTTCGATAATATTCATAGAGCCGCCTATTGCATTCCTTCCACGCCTCGGTTTGCTGACCGCGAAGCTGTTCGCCAAAGTATTCACGAACCAGAGGATGGGTATCCAGTTGCCCAGGATTACTCGAATCTTCTCCAGCGAGCAGTCTTGCTCTTCTCAGTCGGCCAAGAAGCGTTCGCCACTTGATCGGACTCAAATCAGTTAATGACTCTGTAAGGCCGCGAATGGCGGATGGTTTCAGTAGGGCCTCAAACGCCCTTTGCTCAGGGGGCCGATCAAATAGACCTAACATGCGAAGCACTGATAGCTCAGGGCCCTCGCCAAACCAGCTCTCGTTAGATTCCATTACTTTTCAGGCATGGACTCCCTGTCTTACGTCGTCAGCAAGATGCTCAGACACTTCTTTGCGGCGACGAATATCCCCATTGTAAGCGTCCGTTAGATAGCTCCCTAGCAATGTTAGCGCCAGACAATGACCGCTGAACTCGTCACTCGCAATTCGCATCTCCGCCTCATCGCCTTCAACTCCCAACGCTCGGAGCAGTTGCTCGCCGGCATCGCTGGATAGGTGTTCCAGGTCACGGCGTAGAGCTGAGGTCTGCTCGTGATCCGCAATATCAGCGACCTGCGTTCGTGTGGTGATGACGCAAAGCCCTTTGTTAAAGGCGGCAAGCTCGCGCAAGAGCGCCTGCATAGAAGGGTCACGCATCCGTCCTTCTTGTGGACCAGGCGGATTCTGCAGCGGCTCCAGACCATCTAGAACAAGCAATGTTGGACGATGTGCAACGAGCTTGGCCAGCCTTTCGCCTTTCTCCCACGCCGTTCCGAACCGCGGATCTGGATCGCCAAACCAAATGAGAGCGGCATCAACAAATTCATCTGCAGAGGAAGTCTGTCCAGAGGCGCCCTGTCTGTAAAAAGACCAGCCAAACGGTTATGTAAACTTCCGTTTGTAGAGTCGCCTACCGTCCTTCGACTACTGCCGCGCCATAGCGATGCGGATAGCTTCTTCCGGCGAGACGAGATGATCCAAGCTCTCAGCCGCTTCGGCTATGGCGAGCTGCACCCCCTTGACTCTTCCGTTGAATGCATTGCCACGCGAGCCGTAGTCCGGGGAGACCGGGGCGCCGCTGTCCTCCCCGACATCGCAGCCGTCGTCGGCAGAGAAGACGATCGCCTGCGTCATGGGAACGGACACCTCGCCGACCTTCTTGCCATCAACATAGAGCGTCACCTGGCCGCCCTTGCCAAGACCGCCGCCAGCATAGGCAAATTCCATGCGCACCTGGTGCTCGCCCACCGGCAGCGCCTCCGTCGCTTCGACGAAGAAGTGGCGCACTCCCGCCACATTATAGCAGTATTTGAGCTTGCCGTTCTTAGCGTAAAGGCTCCAGCCGCCGATGTTCGCGCCCTGGGCGACGATCACACCCTCGGCGCCCGACTCTGGGACCTCGATCTCGGCGGTAACGGAGTGGGATTTGTTTTTGATGTTCAGGACGCAGTTCTCCGAGAGGCGTCCCATACCGCCGAAAAGCAGCTGGGTCTTACCCTTTATTAGCACTGGCCGGCCGGCGGTGTCGGGATTAAACTTCTCGGCAGTCCGGTCGTCGATAGGCAACACGTTGTACCGCGTTGCCTCGATGAGCCATAGCCGCTGCAGCTCATGGAGCTTTTCAGGCATTTGCTTGGCGAGATCATTGGACTCGCTCCAGTCCTTGCTGGTATCATAGAGTTCCCAGACGTCGTCGTCGAGCGCCACGGTTTTGCGACCAACAAGTACCCAGGGCGTCCCGTGTTTGGTGACGGCAGCCCAGCCCTTGTGATAGATGCCGCGGTTGCCAAACATTTCGAAATACTGCGTCTCATGCCGCTCCGCAGCTTGTGAGTCGTCGAACGAGTATAGCATGCTCACGCCCTCGACGGGCTTCTGCTGTACGCCGTTGACCGAGATCGGCTCAGGCAGTCCCGCCGCCTCAAGGATCGTGGGTGCCACGTCGATAACGTGGTGGAACTGCGAGCGGATCTCGCCTTTTGCTTTGATGCCGTTGGGCCAGTGCACGATGGTGCCATTGCGCGTCCCGCCCCAGTGCGAGGCGACCTGCTTGGTCCACTGATACGGGGCGTTCATTGCGTGTGCCCAGCCCACTGCGTAATGATTGTACGATTCCGGACCGCCGAGCTTGTCGTACCGCTCCATCAGAAATTCCGGAGTCTCCAAGGCGGCGAGCCCGTTGAAATTGGCCATCTCGTTGTACGCGCCGTTCAACGTCCCCTCCGCGGAGGCGCCGTTGTCGCCGATGATGTAATAGATCAGCGTATCATCGAGGATATTGAGCTTCTTCAAGCCATCGAGCATGCGCCCGATGTGGTGGTCGGTGTACTCCAGGAATCCGGCATAGACTTCCATCTGGCGTCGCAGGACGGGCTTTAAGGCCTCCGGCATTTCATCCCAAGCTGGAATCTCGGCGTGCCGCGCGGTGAGTTGACAGTCCTCCGGGACCACGCCCAATTTCTTCTGCCGGGCGAGCGTCTCCACGCGCAACGTGTCCCAGCCCTGGTCGAACTTGCCCTTGTACTTGTCTGCCCACTCCTTCGGTACATGGTGCGGCGCATGTGTCGCACCGGGCGCGAAGTAGACAAAGAACGGTTTGTCGGGTGCCAGCGCTTTCTGCTGCGCGATCCAGGCCATGGCCTTGTCAGTCATGTCCTCCATGAAATGGTAGCCCTCTTCGGGCGTCTTTTTCGGCTCTACCGGCGTGGTTCCCTCGTACAATGTCGGGTACCACTGGTTCGCCTCGCCACCGATGAAGCCGTAGAAATACTCGAACCCGCCGCCGCCTGTTGGCCATGCATCGAACGGTCCGACTGGGCTCGTCTCCCACACCGGCACCTCGTGGCATTTGCCGAATTGTGCAGTTGAGTAGCCATTGAGCTTCAGGGTCCGGGCAAGCGGCGAGATGGTATTGGGCAGGACCGAGCTGTAGCCCGGCGCGCCAGTGGCGATCTCGGTGATGCCGCCCATGCCCGCGGAGTGGTGGTTGCGCCCGGTCAGCAGAGCGGCACGGGTTGGCGAGCAAAGAGCGGTGGTGTGAAAGCGGATGTATTTCAGGCCGCCAGCCGCTAACTTTTCCGCGTTGGGCGTCTGGCAAGGTCCGCCAAAGGCGCTCGGGGCGCCAAACCCGGCGTCATCGATGAGAATGAGCAGCACGTTTGGTGCACCTTTGGGGGGGCGCAATTGCTCGATGGGTGGGAATTTGGTGTCTGGATCCCGCGCATCATAGGTAATCAGCCCGGTGCGCTCGGGAGTGGGGATCGGGAGATGCGACCGATGTTTCTTATCTTCGCTGTCCATTGTTTGGTTATCCTTTCGAATCGTGCGGGGTACGGATTGTATTAATCGGCTCCATACCGACTGAACCGTCGTGGAATATGGCTTGGAGTTTGAGCATTGGGGTTTTGTACCACAAGCTGTTCCGAAAAGAACAGCCAACGCGAGTACATTGGTGGATGTCGCCACCAGAAGGAATGACCCTCAATTTCAAGCCGGTTCCCCAGGTCACAACCCGAGCCGATTTCACCTAC
This sequence comes from Verrucomicrobiota bacterium, assembly GCA_019236035.1. Classification (GTDB taxonomy): domain Bacteria; phylum Verrucomicrobiota; class Verrucomicrobiia; order Chthoniobacterales; family JAFAMB01; genus JAFAMB01. The sequence continues at coordinate 6,227 of JAFAJU010000066.1, forward strand.
TCGATCACGCCCGAGACGATCTCGATCATCGACACCTGCAACGGCAGGTCATCAGTCACGAACGACATCGAAACTGTCCTGCGCAAGATCGAGTACTGGCATCAAGGGTCGATTGCCGCGTTCAAGATCATGCGCCGGGACGAGCATGGAGTTTGGGACGGTGTTCGCTGGGATGGGAAACACGCAGCGTTCTTCGCAGTTGGTGAGACGGATGAGATGAAGGCGGCACAAGCGAGATGCTCGAACGACTTTGGGTTGCGCGATACTTTTCCAGCATCGTGAGAAAGATTCGAGAGTCGGTCGATCGGTTGCCCGTAAGATGTGGCTATCACTTGAGCCCTTAGCCCGGGTATGGTACGATCGCCATGAATTATCTTAGAGGCGCCCTATGACAGAACAGGCTGTGCGCAAACCTGCCTTGCGGGAAAAGGCCGCCAGCGAATTCAAAGAATTTGCGGCTCTGTCTCTTTACCTGTACGTCTGCCTCGGGGCAGTTGTGTTGTTCAAGAGCGCCACGTTGCAGCAGGCGGGGATCGGCTACACGGCATGGGGCATTGCGGCCGTGAAGGCCCTGCTCCTTGCCAAGTTCATGCTTGTCGGTCGCGCCATGCACTTGGGCAAGCGATTCAGGGATAGGGCGCTCATCTGGCCGACACTCTACCATTCCCTGTTATTTCTTATTCTGCTGCTTGTCCTCACGACGCTTGAGGAGTTGTTCGTCGGCCTGATCCATCACCGGGCCATGGCCGACTCGCTTGCCCACGTCGTCGGCTCGACATTCCTCCAGGGTTTTTCGGTTTGTTTGATCATCTTTCTTATTTTAGTCCCATATTCTGCGTTCGTCTGCCTGGGAGAGGTGCTCGGGGAACGCGAGGTCGCGCGGCTATTTTTTGTGAGCCGATCCGTGAACCCCTCTGCTCGCGAGCGCCCTGCATCCTGAACCGGAACTCGACGATCAGCGCCACAACATTTAGCCAGCAACTCCGGATCTTCTAGCAGCAACTGGGCCGCAAGAGCTGCGTTCTTTGAGCTTGGGGAGACGGACGAGATCGAGGAGGTCTGACGGGCGGCGCTCTTGGAGAAATGTCCCTATCATTCTTTGCATAGGCACGCCGGGCTCCGGTAAATCGATGATCGCAAAGCGGATCGATTCTTCCGCCGTTGACGCTGAGGGAAGCAATTGAGACAGGCGCAACTTCAACAAGCGTTGCGGCGATTCGATAAGCGAAATGATCGAGCAACTGAAGCGAGCCGAACGCGAAGACTTCCGCATGCGACTGTCTGATCCCGTCTGAATCTGGAAAACCTGTAGTAGTGAACGCCAAGGCACGTTTGGCACCGTTGATAAACTCGATCCATGCCACGACGTGTTCACCAGCCGGAAATTCAGGAGTATCTAGCAAGCGACCTCGGAAGTTGAATGTGATCGATTTCACCTTCCGGCGGATCTCAGCCTGTACTTGTGTTCGGGTCGCCGTGTCGGTTGCACCGGCGAGCTTCCCAAAGGCTACAGAGTCATCGAGCAGCGCCGCGTGGCGAGCTTCGCCTCACTCGCCAGTTGTAATGTCCGAGACTAGACCTGGAAACAGGTTAACGACCTTGCCGGTAGGACCCTGGAACTTGCCTGTAGTCTTGCCGTCAGCGGTCTTGCCGCGACGGGCCGAGATCGCCGCTTGTGCCGCCTGCCAGAGTTCAGCGTCCACGATAGCCGGATAATAGTTCAGCCGAGTCTCGCCGCTGTTCTGGTTGCGGCTAGCCAGTAGCGAGACTCGTTCGCCAAGTACCGCACGGGAAAGTAACACCCTGCCGACGTAGCTGGCATCCCACCGCTTCGCCGCCCGTAATCGGCGGGATTCCACGCTCGGTTAGGATGCGGACGATGGCACGCTTGCCGCTACCGCTCGCCGCCCGACGGAAGATTTCGCGAACGATCTCGGCTTTGGGTTCGTCCACGCTTATCGACTCGCCTGCTTCGCCTGTACGCCACGCGGGAAGGTTTGCCGTGATCGCCTGACCGTCCCTAGCATTCTTGCGCTTGTTTTTCCACGCCGAGGTGACACGCTCCTTTAACTTCGCGGAATACTGCTCGGCGCTCCAAGACTCCAAGACGTTCAGCAGCGCTATGGTGATGTCGTGAATTGACTTGATAACGCGACGTATTTGAGTCACATGCATCTCAAGGCCAGCCTTCAGAATTCGCCGCAACAGGTCGCCAGTCTCAGAAATGCCTAAGCGGGAGAGCCGATCTAATTGTTCGCAGACCGTAGCGCCGCCACTGGCGTACCCGGCCGTGCCGAAAGTTCCAGCTCATACGCAACGAGGGTCCCATCTTTTTTCGCGGCTAGTCGTACTTTCTGAAATGACGAGGGTCTGTTCCCACCTCGCTCATTCCGGGCGACCGGCATCACGAATTTTCTGGAGAATGACGGCACCCTTGAAGCCGCTCGGCGGATCGCCGGCCACGCCGACAGCCGAACCACGAAACTCTATGATCGCCGCGGCCAGAAGGTTTTGCTCGAGGACATGGAACGCATTCGGTATTAATGGCTAAACTCTTGGAAACGTAACTAAATTGCAAAGGGGTTCGCGGCTAATCGAGCGGCTGGCGCCGCACCGGGTCCTACTGATGAGGGGTTGCACCGCGCGCTCGCAGGCCAGTATCGGCGGAAGGAAGTGCACCAAAGAAATCTCGGTAAGCGAGGGCAAATCGCCCGAAATGTTTGAATCCCCATTCCTTTGCGACGTCCGAGACTCGCAGGTCGCGACCACGGGCGTTGATGAGGTCTTCTCGCGCGCCTCCCAGGCGAATGGCGCGAAGGTAGTGCATGGGCGGCACGCCGTAGAGTTCAACGAATCCGAGGTGGACAGTCCTGCGGGTGGCGCCAACGGCAGCGCACAAATCGGAGAGCGAGATGGGGTCACGGCAACACGTCCGAAGATATTCCTCCGCTTTGCGCGCGATTTTCTGACGAATAGGCGTGCGCTCTGGCCGCGAGCGATCGATGACCGAACTGAGGAGGGTGTCAATGACTGCGCTTTCCAGCTCCCTGCACCCACGCGGAGAAACAAGCGCGAATGGATCCCGCATGGTTTCAAACAATATGGCGTTTATCTTTCGGGCTACGGACATTCGTGCGCTGGCGTCGGGCAAATAGAGCACTCCCACGCTCGTGCGGTCTTCGAAAGCCTCTCCCCAAAGATTCCGTGCGCGGCGCTCGATTTCACCGACGCTCACGGCAACCGTGATAATCTTTAAGGAGCCTTTGAACGAGAATTCGATACCCTCGGTATGATCGTAGGCGATTATGGCATTCTCGGCGAGCCGGCGGCCGCGATTCTGGATGCTCGACTCCACGGAAACCGGCAGGGCTAACACAAGGGTTCGTTCCGGGACGAAGCCTTCGACTTTGGTGCTATTTGAGCAGACGAATAACGCGAGCTGCATCGAAGCCGTGTGGACAGAGCGAATCCTCCCGGTGTACCCGCCCGGCTCCAACTGCGTCGCGTGCACTCTCCAAAATGGAGCCTTCGCCTGCATCTCCTCAATGCTGCTGGCGCGAATGGAGACTCGCAAACCGGGTGGAAAAGGTGAAGCCCCGGAATCCAGCCCATCTTGTGTCATGCTTCCTTAAAGAACATCACTTGGCTATTTGTCAAAATATCTGAAGGACGCCGGCCGGGAAGGTTGCACAAAGCGGATAGTCAAGCTGTTCCCGTTTTGTTAACGCATGTTTGACAGTTAGGATTCGCCGGAAACGGGTGCAAAGCAGCATGGCATCGCGATCGATGCGTTCGACTTGGAAGCACCAGGCCGTGTTTGCTTTAATTAAGCAGGCTTCGGCAACTATTATTCTGTGGTCTTGGATTTGTCGTTCAGCGCCACAAGAGAACCTTAAGCAGGTCGCAAAGCTCGGGTAGGGGTGGAATTTCAGTATTCGGCAATGCCCTTAGCCAAAGAACCAGGGGGAAGGCAAAGCTCCACTCTTCCCCGGTCCCGATTACGCTTTGCGAATGGTTACAAAGCGATCGAGCATGACCAACACCGTCACAACCATCGCGAACGCCTCTCTCGGCTGAGCGCTCGGTCCTACTGAGAGGGGATTGCAAGCCGCGCTCGCAGGCCAACATCGGCGGAAGGAGGTGCACCAAAGAATTCTCGGTAAGCGAGGGCAAATCGCCCGAAATGTTCGAATCCCCATTTCACTGCGACGTCGGTGACCCGCAGGTCGCAACCACGGGCGTTGATGAGGTCCTCTCGCGCGCCTTGCAGGCGAATGGCGCGAAGGTAGTGCATGGGCGGCACGCCGTAGAGTTCAACGAATCCGAGGTGGAGAGTCCTGCGGGTGGCGCCAACGGCAGCGCACAAATCGGAGAGCGAAATGGGGTCATGGCAACACGTCCGAAGATATTCCTCCGCTTTGCGCGCGATTTTCTGACGCACACGCGTGCCCTCAGGGCGCGAACGATCGAGCACCGAACTGAGGAGGGTGTCAAGGACTGCGTTTTCCAGCTCCCTGCACCTACGCGGAGAAACAATCGCGAATGGATCCCGCATGGTTTCAAACAATATGGCGTTTATCTTTCGGGCTGCGGAGATCCGTGCGCTGGCGTCGGGCAACCAGATAGCTCCCAGGCTCGTGCGGTCTTCGAAAGCCTCTCCCCAAAGATTCCGTGCGCGGCGCTCGATTTCACCGACGCTCACGGCAACCGTGATGATCTTTAAGGGGCCTTTGAACGAGAATTCGAGACCCTCGGTATGATCGTAGGCGATTATGGCATTCTCGGCGAGCCGGCGCCCGCGATTCTGGACGTTCGACTCCACGGAAATCGGCAGGGCTAGCACGAGGGTTCGTTCCGGGACCAAGCCTTCGATTTTAGTGCTGTTTGAGCGGACTGATAGTAAGAGCTGCATCAAAGCCGTGTGGATACCCTGAATATTACTACCGCTGTAACCGCCCGACTCCAACTGCGTCGTGTGCACTCTCCAAAATATAGCCTTCTCCTGCATCTCCTCGATGCCGTCGGCGTGAATAAAGACGCGCAAACCGGGGGGAAAAGTTGAAGCCGCGGAATCTATCCCATGCTGTGTCATGCTTCTTTAAAAACACGACTTGGTTATTATCAAAATATCTGAGGACACCAATTCAAGCTTGCACAAAGCGGATAGTCAAGCTGTTCCGATCCAATTAGGATTCGCGAGGTGAAAAATCGCCGCCGTTCTGATTCTGCGCGGCCAATGATACCCCCAGATCAACCGTTTTCATTTAAAGCCAACAAAACTCTGCCAAGTCATCCCCAAGGAAACCGATGAAATATAACCGCAAACTATTTGCCATGGCCTGCCTAGGCCTTGTGCTGGTAGCGGCCGTACCTGTCGGCGGCGCGGCGCCCGCAGATGATCGACACCGGCACCTGCCATATTGGATTTGTCGTGTGATACACCCAAAGATCCCCTAGTGGGCATGACTCGACTGAACCACTGACGCCGCTATTTCTGGAACCCCTATGTCGGATCGCCCAGTACGAAATTCCTATCCCGTGGAGACGCCCGCACCGGCCGGCATGAGTTGGATTAACGGTGGCTCGTTCCGGATGGGTGATGACAACGCCTACCCGGAGGAAGCACCCGCGCACACCGTGACGGTCAGCGGCTTCTGGATCGACGAGTACGCCGTGACTAATGCAGACTTCGCGGCGTTCGTGAAGGCAACCGGATACCGGACCGTTGCCGAACGCCCGCTCGATCCGGCCGCCTATCCCGGCGCCGATCCCAGTCTCCTAATCCCTGGCAGCGCGGTGTTCTTTATGCCTACCGGCCCCGCGAACCTGGGCGACATTCGCAGCCGCTGGGCCTATGTGCCGGGCGCCTGCTGGCGGCATCCCGAAGGCCCCGGCAGTACGATCGATGGCCGTGAGCAACATCCGGTGGTCCACGTGGCGTTCGAGGATGTCGAGGCCTACGCGGCCTGGATAGGCAAGGCGCTGCCGAGCGAGGCGGAATGGGAATTTGCCGCCCGCGGCGGATTGGACGGCGCGATGTTTGCGTGGGGAAATGAGTTCACCCCCGATAACCGCTATATGGCGAACACCTGGCAGGGCCCGTTCCCCTACCGGGACCAGGGCCTGGACGGGTTTAGGGGCCGCGCGCCGGTCGAATCGTTCCCGCCCAATGGCTACGGTCTCTACGACATGATCGGCAATGTCTGGGAATGGACCACTGATTGGTATTGCGAGCACCATCCGACAAAAGTGGAAGCGCCGTGCTGCGTGCCGCGCAATCCGCAAGGCGGCGCGCAGGCTTCAAGCTACGACCCCACGCAGCCCGGCATCCGTATCCCGCGCAAGGTGATCAAGGGCGGCTCCTATCTCTGCGCGCCCAACTACTGCCGGCGGTACCGGCCGGCGGCGCGGCACCCGCAGATGATCGACACCGGCACCTGCCATATCGGATTTCGTTGTGTAATACATCCAAAGAGCACCTAGAACCAAAGAAGAGAAGAAGAAAACAATATGAAGATGAACCGGCGACAACTGTTTCTTTCATCGGTCAAGGCCGGTCAACAACTCCCGCCGCCCGAACCCAAATTCGGCGGCGTCATCAAGGAACGCGCGACCGAATCCACTCCGTGGTGGCCGCCGCGCGTTGTGCCGCCCAAGGGCGCGCCGAACGTGCTGCTCATCATGACCGATGATCAGGGCTATGGAGTTTGCGGCACCTTCGGGGGAGTGGTACCGACGCCGGCGCTGGACCGGATCGCCCAGAACGGCCTGCGGTACACACAGATGCATTCCACCGCGCTGTGCTCGCCTACGCGCGCGGCCCTCATTACGGGGCGAAATCATCACTCGGTCGGCTTCGGTGTGATCTCCGAGATCTCCACCGGCTACCCGGGCTACGACTCCTTCATTACCAGGGACAAGGCGACCATCGCCACAATTCTCAAGGAGAACGGTTACGCCACCTCGTGGTTCGGCAAGAACCATAACACGCCGTCCTTCCAGGTCAGTACCGCCGGGCCGTTCGACCAGTGGCCCTCCGGCATGGGTTTCGACTACTTCTACGGCTTCGTGGCCGGCGAGACCAGCCAGTGGACCCCTTACCTGTTCCAGGATCACACGCAGATCTTCCCGTGGGTCGGCAAGCCGGGCTGGAACCTGATCACCGGGATGGCCGACGATGCGATCCGCTACCTGCGGGATGTGAACGCCGAAGCGCCTGACCAGCCCTTCTTCCTGTACTACGTCCCCGGCGGCATGCATGCGCCGCATCATCCTACCAAGGAGTGGATCGACAAGATCAGCGCCATGCATCTGTTTGACAAGGGCTGGAATGATCTCCGCGACACCATCTTCGCCAATCAGAAACGGCTCGGCGTAATTCCGGCAAATGCGCAGTTGACGCCGTGGCCGGACGATCCGCCCGCTTCCCTGCCAAGGTGGGACTCGTTGAGCGCCGAGCAGAAGAAACTCTACATCAAAGAGGCTGATATGTTCGGTGCTTACGCAGCGTATACCGATCACGAGATCGGGCGCGTGATCCAGGAGGTCGAGAACCTGGGCAAGCTCGAAAACACTCTGATCATCTACCTCTCGGGCGACAACGGCACTAGCGCCGAAGGCACGATGACGGGCGCGTTCAATACCTACTGCGGCTACAACGGCATGACTGAGGTGCCGATCGAGGTCAACATGGCGCACTACGACGACTGGCGGTTGCCGGGCACCGACCCGCACATGTCTGTGGCCTGGGCTTGGGCATTCGACACGCCGTTCAAGTGGACCAAGCAGGTGGCCTCACACTTCGGCGGCACGCGGCAGGGCGTGGCCATTTCGTGGCCGGCACGAATCAAGGACAAAGGTGGCATCCGGCACCAGTTCCACCACGTCATTGACATCGTGCCGACGATCCTGGAAGCGGCAGGGATCGAGGCGCCAGAAATCGTTGACGGCATCAAGCAGGCGCCGATCGAGGGCGTGAGCATGGTGTACACCTTCGACAAGGCCAACGCGGATGCGCCGGGCACACGCAAGACTCAATACTTCGAGATGGCTGGGTACCGGGGTATCTACCACGACGGCTGGTATGCCTGCACCACGCCGCCGATCGCCCCGTGGTCGCCCGTGCTCGGGGTCACGTTGCCCGACGTGCTCACCGGGTACAAATGGGAGCTGTACAAGCTGACCGACGATTACTCGCAGTACGATGATCTGGCGGCGAAGTATCCGGACAAGCTCACGGAGCTACAGGAAATCTTCACGCAGGAAGCCTGGAAACACAACGTGTTCCCGCTCGACAATCGGGCCTTCGTGCGTATGCTCACGCCGCGGCCGAGCGCCACGGCCGGCCAGAGCGAGTTCACCTACTACGGCGAAATATCCGGCGTTTCTCCGGGCACCACACCGCCGTTCCTGGGCCGCTCGTTCAGCATCACCGCCGACATTGAAGTACCGGAAGGCGGCGCCTAAGGCATGATCGTCACGGACGGCGGCGAAACCAATGGCTACGGGCTGTATCTGCTCAAGGGAAAGCCGGTCTTTACGTACAACTTGCTGGGAATAGAACGCTTTCGTTGGGAAGCGCCAGCGGCGCTTGCGCCGGGCAAGCACACAGTGGTCTTCGACTTCACCTATGACGGGCTTGGAATTGCCAAAGGCGGCACAGGCGTCCTGAAGGTGGACGGTGCGGAGGTGGCGACGCAGAAGATTCCGCACAGCATCGCATTCACAATGCCGTTCGACGAGACGTTTGATGTCGGCGTCGACACACGCACCGGCATAAACGATGCTGAGTACCACGTGCCATTCCGCTTCAAAAGCCGCACCGGTGTCGGATAGCGTTCGTCAGCGTAAGCGATTGTTCTCCCTGAAAAATGCAGTGCCGAAGTGATCCCTAGAAGACGTTACCACCCCAAACTAATCCAACGAAGGAAGTAATGAAATATAAGCCCAATCTATTGGCCATGGTCTGCCTCGCCTTTCTGCCGGCAGCAGTCCCGGTCAACGCGCAACAGTTAACGGGTTCCCCCGCGGAGCCCGAACCCAAAAACCCTACTCCCCTTGCCCCG
>JAFAJU010000148.1 GCA_019236035.1 Verrucomicrobiota bacterium
CTTAAGGAGGAGGACGTTTATTGGTGCACAGCAGATATCGGCTGGGTCACTGGCCATAGCTATACGGTGTATGGACCTCTATGTAATGGGGCAACAGTTTTGATGTATGAAGGTGCGCCGAACTGGCCGGAACCGGATCGTTTCTGGGAGTTAATCGAGGAGTACCGCGTCACGGTCTTCTACACCGCACCCACGGCGATTCGAGCTTTCATCCGCTGGGGCGACGAATACCCCAATCGGCATGACCTCTCTTCGCTGCGGCTGCTTGGTACGGTGGGAGAGCCGATCAACCCGGAGGCTTGGATGTGGTATCATACAGTGATTGGGGGCGGTCGCTGCCCAATTGTGGATACGTGGTGGCAGACGGAGACCGGGGCTATCATGATCACGCCGTTGCCGGGTGCGATCCCTCTCAAACCGGGTTCAGCAACGTTGCCATTTTTCGGAATTGACGCTGCAGTGGTCGATGACCAAGGCGAAGAGGTTCCGCCCAATGTCGGGGGCAAACTGGTGATACGTAAGCCGTGGCCGTCGATGCTGCGAACGATCTGGGGCGATAAACAGCGTTACAAGAAACAATACTGGACCGAGATCAAAGGTTCTTATTTCACCGGAGACGGTGCGCGCAGAGACAAGGACGGGTATTTCTGGATTGTTGGCCGCATTGACGATGTTCTGAACGTCGCCGGGCATCGGCTCGGTACTTCTGAAATCGAGAGTGCTCTGGTCAGCCATCCTTGTGTGGCCGAAGCTGCTGTTGTCGGGCGTTCTGATGAGATGAAGGGACAAGCCGTTGTTGCCTTTGTAACGTTAAAGGAAAAGGAACATCCGACGCCGGAACTTCGCGATAAATTGCGCCAACACGTTGGTGTTGCGATCGGATCGATTGCCAAGCCGGACGATATCCGTTTTGCTGAGGCTCTCCCAAAGACTCGAAGTGGAAAAATAATGCGCCGGTTGCTCAAGGAAATCGCGAGCGGAGGACAGGTCACGGGAGACACCACCACGCTCGAAGACTTCAACGTGCTAGCCAAGCTCCGCGGAACGGAAGAGTGACCAATGGCAAACGCCCGGCGAACAGTAGCGACTGCCAACAAGTGATTGCCAATCGGCAGCTCAGGCTCTAATCGTTACGACGTTCACAATGAGCGCACCGGACTTTAACGTCGAGTATGTGGCCGAGTTGGCTCGCATTAAGTTGACACCGGAGGAAATCGAAACTTTTCGATCTCAGTTGGGACAGGTGCTCGATCATGTGGCCAAGTTAAATGAGGTCGACGTTTCCGACGTGGAGCCGATGGCTCACAGCTTTCCGGTCTATAACGTGTTCCGAGCAGATGAACCGCGAGAGAGCTTGGATCGAGAGGCCGCTCTGTTTAATGCGCCGCGCCAAGCCCAGGGCTTGTTCATCGTAACGAAAGTCGTGGAGTAAGGCCGTGGAGATCACGTCGCTTACTGTCCACGAAACTCAGGCCCTGCTCCGTTCCAAACAGGTTTCACCCCAGGAGGTGGTGGAGGCACTGGGACGCCGGATTGCAGAAGTGGATCCAGTGATTCATGGTTATTTGTCGTACGATCTGGATCGCGCAATTTTGGAAGCCCAAGACGTCGATGTGCGTCTCCCGCTGGGCGGTGTGCCGATCTCCTTAAAGGACGTGATCAACGTCAAAGGCCATCCGTGTGGCTGCGCCTCGAGGATACTGCAAGGATACATTTCTCCGTACGATGCCACAGTTGTTGCGAAGTTGCGCGCCGCCGGTGCCATCCCGTTTGGGCGGGTGAACATGGACGAGTTCGCGATGGGGTCTTCGACCGAAAATTCAGCTTTCGGCCCGACCAGAAATCCGTGGGACGCGACTCGTATCCCCGGCGGTTCCAGTGGGGGTTCCGCCGCTGTCGTCGCCGCGGACGAGGCCTATGCTGCTCTTGGATCTGACACCGGGGGTTCGATCCGTCAACCGGCTGCGCTTTGTGGCTGTGTTGGGTTAAAGCCTACCTACGGGAGAGTCTCGCGTTTCGGGCTGGTGGCATTTGCGTCCTCTCTCGATCAAATCGGGCCGCTCACCAAAGATGTACGAGACGCAGCGATCCTCTTGAATATAATCGCCGGGCCGGACCCGTGTGACTCAACGTCAGTAAACGAACCGGTCCCGGATTTTACCGTGGACCTCGAAAAGGGGGTAAAGGGATTGAAAGTCGGTCTGCCGAAGGAGTATTTTATTGAAGGACTCGACCCTCAAGTCGAAACGACTGTGCGCGCGGCCATCGCGCATCTTGAGGGCCTCGGTGCCGAGGTCGTTGATATTTCGTTACCGCACACCGAACACGCGTTGAGTGCGTACTATATCATCGCTCCTGCCGAAGCGTCTGCGAACCTTGCGAGATTCGATGGAGTGCGATACGGATTTCGCGCTAAGGATGTTAGCGGTCTGCTTGACCACTACGGCAAGACAAGGGGAGAAGGTTTCGGTGCCGAGGTTAAGCGCCGCGTTATCCTGGGTACGTACGTGCTCAGCTCCGGCTACTATGACGCCTACTATCTGCGAGCCCAAAAGGTTCGAACTTTGATCCGCCGGGATTTTGCGACCGCTTTTGAAAAGGTCGACGCAATCGTTTGCCCAACATCGCCGACTCCTGCGTTCAAACTCGGCGAGCGCACCGGCGATCCGCTCAGCATGTATCTGGCAGACATTTTCACATTAGCCGCCAACATGGCTGGAATATGCGGGATTAGCATACCGTGCGGGTTTGTCGAAGAGGAAGGAAAACAGCTACCGGTCGGCCTTCAGATACTTGGTAAGGAACTTAAAGAATCTAAGGTGCTTCAGGTGGCCTATGCTTACGAACAGAGTACAGTTTGGCATCAAGCGAAGCCGCAAATCGGTTAGCTAACTCGGCCGTTGTCGTACACTGCCCAGCCTGCATCGCTCACAAATTTTTAGAAAATTTGTGAGCGATGCAGGCTATGGCAGCGGAAATCTCCGGCTACGCCGGTAACTTCCGCTGCTTTTGCAGAGAAGAATTTAAAGACAGTCTGTTTCGGTTCATTTTATTTCAAATCAGGCTCTTAAACAGGCGCGCAGCGCCCGTTTAAGAGCTTTCTAGCCCGCAATGAGCTCGTGGCTTCGGTTATCGCGTGATTTTTGCGGGCTAGCCGTGCTATAAACAGATAGAAGGCTAAAAGTGAAAAGCTAACACAAACGACACTCGGCCATGTCGGATAAATTCAGAGCAGCGCGCGACTTCCTCCTAGCAAATCGCGCCGATTACGAAGTGGCCTACAGGGATTTTCGGTGGCCGCAGCTTGACCGGTTCAATTGGGCTCTAGACTGGTTCGACAGTATCGCGGTAGGCGAAAGACGCGAACAGACGGCGCTTTGGATGGCTTACGAAGATGGGACAGAAACCAAGCTCTCCTTTCGCGAACTCTCGAATCGCTCGGCGCAGATAGCTAACTACTATCGTGAGCTCGGAGTGCGTCGGGGCGATAGCTTCATGGTCATGCTTGGCAACGTCCCGGCCCTTTGGGAGACGGTTCTGGCGCTCATCAAACTCGGTGGCGTCATTCTGCCCGCCACACCTCTGCTCAGTGGCGAAGATCTGGCCGATCGCATCGAAAGAGGGCGTGTGCGGCACATCGTATGCACGGCAGACTGCATACCGAAGTTCGGCGATTTGGGGAAAAGTTGCACTCGCATCGCGGTGGGAGGGGGAGCGCCCGGGTGGCATGGATACGAAACCGGGTACAGCGCTTCTGAAAAATACGAGACGGACGGAGAGACGCGGGCAGGCGATCCGATGCAGCTCTACTTCACGTCGGGTACGACTTCGAAACCGAAACTCGTACTACATTCGCAGGTCACATATCCGGTCGGACATCTGTCGACCATGTATTGGATTGGTCTGCGGCCGGGCGATATTCACTGCAATGTCTCGTCGCCAGGTTGGGCGAAACATGCCTGGAGCTGCTTCTTTGCCCCCTGGAACGCTGAAGCGACGGTTTTCGTGCCGAATCAAGCCCGCTTCAACGCGAAGGGGCTGCTTGAGGCAATCACTCGCGCTGCGGTGACAACTTTTTGCGCTCCACCCACAGTGTGGCGTATCCTGGTGACGCAGCCGCTTGCAGACTACGAGACCCAGCTGCGCGAAGTGGTAAGCGCGGGCGAGCCGCTCAATCCCGAAGTTATCGATCACGTGCAAGCGGTTTGGGGGCTGACGATCCGCGAAGGTTACGGCCAAACCGAAAGCTCCGCGGTGGCCGGCAATTCTCCGGGCCAACCGGTCAAGTCAGCATCGCTGGGCCGACCGATGCCGGGGTTCGATCCAATCCTACTGGACGCCGCTGGTGGTGAGACGAGCGAAGGTGAACTCTGCATAATGCTCGATCCACGGCCTCTGGGACTGATGCCAGGGTACTCAAGAGACGACGGAACTTTGTCTCCGATCATGGGAAACATTTATCGGACCGGCGACGTCATGTCGCGCGATGCCGACGGTTATTTCACATTTGTGGGCAGGGCTGATGATGTCTTCAAGGCCTCGGACTATCGGATCAGTCCCTTTGAACTCGAAAGCGCGTTGATCGAGCACCCAGACGTGGTGGAATGTGCGGTGGTGCCATCGCCCGATCCAGTTCGCCTCGCTGTGCCGAAGGCGTTCGTGATTCTTCGTTCGGGCGCGGAGCCATCGCGCGACGTCGCGCTTTCGATTTTTCAACACATCCGGAAAGTGTTGGCTCCTTTCAATCGGATTCGACGGATTGAATTTTCTGATCTGCCGAAAACCATCTCAGGCAAGATTCGTCGCGTGGAGCTTCGCCAGCGCGAGGCGGCGAATGTACAGAGTGGCGCAAGGCCGGCCTACGAGTTCAAAGAGGAGGAGTTTCCGGAACTTGAACCGGCGGGCGGCAGGCAGGCTGTCATGCGGAGCTCGACGCCGGCGAATCAAACGCCTCTCACAGATGGTTGAACATTTGAATCGCGAGGACGATGACGATCGCAACGAGGGCCAAAACCGCCAGGCAAGAGATGATCAAGCGCATACGGGCCTGACGTCTTTGAGCTCGCCTCGGGCGACGCGGCCGTTCCGAAAACAGATCTTCTCCGTGGCGGGAGTCTTGTAAGATATCCGGCGAATCGAACGGGCTCCTTCTGGTAGACGCGCGCGCAATCCGCTCCTGTCGTTGGCGTTCCTGCTCGGCCTGAGCTAACTTCGGGGCCTCTTCGATCTTTCTCTGCAACGCTTCCATTTCGCGACGCAGCTCTTCTTCTTTTTTCGCGAGCTCGTCTTTTTTCGCTGAGATCGGAGAGTCGTTAAATCGTCTGCGTCCCATCACTCAAAATATCAGCCATGAAGGAAGTAGAAAACCAGAAGTGCGCTCAACCCAAGAATCAATAGCGGGAGCGTAAACGCAAAGCCGCGTTTCAGCCAGAGCAGGAAACTCGTATCATCCGCTGGCGAGTAGTAGGGTTCCTCAGCGGTTGAATCCGGGGCAATGACCTCTGCGTCTGATTTGGCGTTAATTTTTGTGAGCGATTTGGTATACTCGGCTCTGGCATCATCCACCGCACTCAATGCTTTGCTTAATTCCTTGTGTAGATCAGAGTTACTCCAACTTTTCGGATTAATGCCTTCGAGTGTGTCGAGGTGCTGTGCAAAGGTTGCGTTGGTGGCGCGCAGTTGCTCCACCCGTTTCTCGGCTTCGTAGGTCTCACGCTCGATGACCACTAGGGATCGGCTCAGCTTTTCGATCATGTCGGCCCGGCCCTTTTCCAGCTCGTCCTGTTTTCGGCTTAGCTCTTCGAGCTCGCGCTTCTGTTTTTCGATCAATTCCTGCTGGCGCTTCAGCTGCAGGAGCTGTTCTTGAGCCCGTTGGACCTGCGAATCGAGCATTTCGGGCGACCCCGATTGCTCCTCTGGCAGATCAAGAAACGGTTCTTTCATACTCTCCGACATGAACCATCCATTGTCAGGAAATCGGACGCCGCCGCAACGAAAATCTGTCTTTAGGGACCGGGATTTGTGGGGGCTGGTGGTTGGAGGGCTAGCTGAATCGCACATAACGTGGCGCAACAGCAACCAAAAACCAGGCGCGCGTGATTCGGAGAGGGCCTGCTTTGTCGCACCCCGTTGGCGCTACAAGGCCAAGGTGAACAGCTCGACTGAGCTCGCCGAAGTCCTTGGCCCTACCAGATCGTTTGGGACGCGCTTCGTCGCGTCCTAGCTCGAAACGAATCCAAGGACGACAAGCGATCACCTGCCGGGGAGCACCTGGAGTAGGTAGCCTTTGAGGTACTCAGTTTCGGGAATGTGTGGGAGAATGGGATGGTCGAGTGGTTGCGACAGATATTTCAAGATTCGGACATGCCGTTTCGCGTCCACG
>JAFAJU010000278.1 GCA_019236035.1 Verrucomicrobiota bacterium
GAGCGCGGACGTTTCTCCAGAATATACGGATCTTCCGAGAAAAGGCTCTGGCTTGAAGCGTCATCCAAAATGACAGTCCGTTGAGTTTGGAGCACACAAAGAAGAAGCGACTCGGGTAACGCAGCCGGTGTTATGAGGGCCTGCCGCAGTTGAACCTCAACTCCGTTGCTGCCGGGCCGGGCTTCAGCGGCGATGCGATGTTCTCCCCCTCGTTGCAGGATTAGCAGGCCTCGTTCAGCGCCAGCGTGTTCGACCGCCATCGTCATGAGCGTTCCGAGCAGTTTCTCGATCACAATCTCGGTCGAGATGGCCTGGGACGCTTTCATTACTGTTCCCAAGTCCAGTTGCTCCACGGACGTGCCGATCATCACAGTGGCGCGCGGATAAGACTGCTCTGCAAGTGCCGGGTAGCGCTGTTCGAGCTGCTGCACCTTGCCGAGTGCTCCCCAACGAAGATAACAGTAACGAGAGTCTCGCAGATACACATGCGCAATCTTCTCCAAGCCGCGCGCCGCGTAGAAGCGGCCGGCAAGCTCGTTTGCGAGTGCCTCGTGGTGGACAAAGCCGTTTGCGCCTGCCGATCGGATGGCTTGTTCATAGAGAAGTTCGGCATCAACCTGGCGGCCTTCAAGGCGTGCGATTTCAGCGGCTACGAGCGCCACCCGGTTCGCGAAGTTCTCGGAGCAATGTTGTGCCCAAAGTTCGAGCTGCTTGTGGTGCGCGCGGAGCGCCTTCAGAAGTGAAGGCCGGGTGTTAGACGATGCCGTGTCGTAATAGGCGGCCCGCGCCAGTGCCCCGTAGAAATGGTATTCGGCGACCTCCAGGTGCGACGGGATTGTCCAGAGAAACTGAGCCACTTTGGCTGCCGCCTCCAGGGCGCCTGGGCGGTCGTCGGCGAAGACGCGTCCTTGGAGCTTGCGAACCCAATACCAGGCGGTCGCAACTGCGCCGCCTGGGTCCTGATCCAGACCGCGCTCAAAGTCGTGCTCATCGAAGTTCGGACCATTGAAGGAAGAGAAGGTGGGAGTCAGGCCGCGCAGCTGCAGAACGAGCCTGAGTTGTCCGGTAATGATGTCGGCAATAAGACCAAATCGCGCTTTGCGCGCGAATTGGAGCTGTTTCTCGGCTTCGGATTGTACATCAGCAAGAGGATCGCCGGTGGCGAGCAAAGCCGACACCAGGTTGCAGCTGCTGTAGGCGGCGAAGGTAAGGTCGCCCAGTTCGTTCGCAGCGTCGAAGGCGCGCCGGACCAGCGCCGGACCGAAACGAGCATGCTGCTTCCACGGATTGACAACGTGTGAAAAGTCCAGGTAGACGCGAGCTCGGAAACGGTCGAGAGCACGTTTCTCCACCAGATCGCGGCCGAGTTGACCAAATTCAAACGCAGCCTTGTAGTTGTTAAAATGTGGTCCGAGAAGCAGGCCAAGCCAAACATAGGCCAGGCACGATCCATCGCTGTTGCCGCGCTCGAGGCTGATATTCGCCATGCGTGCTACAATCAGACAGAAGAGGTTTTCATCGGTGAACAAGGCTGGCGGCAAGAGCATGGTGAGAACATTCATCCTGGCCTGCCAACCTGAATCAGTCATCAGAGGCAGGTCGATGAGTTCCGCGACTGAGCGGCTCCCGAGCTGTTGCCAGATTCGCTGGAATTCTTGTCGTATCTCATCCTTGGTCGGATGACGCGGCCAGCTGACGTCCACCGACCGCAGGAATTTGAGTCCGACCTGGACGCTGCGGTCGCATCGATCCTGGGTCGTGAAGAGATTGACGCGGAGACATGTGACGGCAGCCCGGTCCGCTAAGTTGCCGGCGCGACGTGACAGCATCGACAGCCGTTGTTCCGCTTCTGTCAAGTTGCCTGTCAGAAACTCGCACTCGGCGCGGTGGTACTCCAGCGCGAAAGCGAGCTCGTACCCCCGTCCCCAACACTCTCGCGGCAACAGTGCCGCACCGACAGAGAGATACTTGAGCGCTGAGGCGTACGCCGTTGCAGCCTTCGCCCGTTTGCCCGCGACCAGGTTGAGCTGCGCCAAGTCCTCCCGGTCGCCTCGCGAGGTGATCAGGGCCGCGCCGCGGTTAAGCGGATTGACGATCTCGAAGATAGCCTCCTCCCGCTTTTCTGCAGGCGTGTGGGCGGCGAGCAGCCTCCCTATTCTGAGGTGAGCCTCGGCCCGTAGTTCTTCCGCGATCAGTGAATAGGCTGCTTCTCGGACACGGTCGTGGATAAATTTGTACGAGCGCTCCAAACGCACAATCAAATCCTGACGTACAGCCTCCCACAGATCCGAATGAACCTCCTCCTCCGAAGTCTCTTGAACAATCGAGAGCGTTGTGATCTCAGCACTATTGCCGAGGCAGGCAAGCTGCTGCATTACGTTCAGAGTTTCAGCGGGCAGTCGGTTCAACTTCCCGATCATGAGGTCCACTACATTTTTGGTGTAACCCTTGGCGCGAATGCGATTGAGGTCCCACGACCATCGCGCATCGCCATGATTGAAGGTGAGCAAGCCCTCCTCAGCCAGCGCCGAGAGGAATTGAGTGGCGAAAAACGGATTGCCGGCGGTTTTCTCGTAAACCAGTTCTGCCAGAGCGGTAGCGCGCTCCGGTTCACAGTGAAGAGAATCCGCAATCAAAGGCCTCAGGTCGTCACAGCTCAGGGGCGCAAGAGTGATCTCGTGCACGCTCGCGCCCGCTCGGCGGATCGCTTCGAGCCTGCGCATCAGCGGATGGGCCGAATCAATTTCGTCGTCCCGATAGGCGCCAACTAATATCAAGTAATGCACGTCCGGCCGGGTCAGTAGATCCTCGAGCAAGTCGAGCGTCGCGACGTCGAGCCACTGCAAGTCGTCGAGAAACAGGACCAGCGGGTGCTTCCGGCGCGCAAATAAACCGATGAATCGCCGGAGCACCAGTTGGAAACGACGCTGCGCGTCCTGTGGTGGAAGCTCAAGGACGGGTGGCTGTTCCCCTATGATGAGCTCCAGTTCAGGGATCAAGTTGAGCATCAAACGACCATTGGAACCTACCGCTTTGAGGATGGTATCGCGCCAATGAATGACTTCCTCTTTGCTCTTGCTGACAATGTGGAGCGCAAGCGTCTGGAAGGCTTGCGTCAGCGTTGCATACGGCACATCCCGCTTGTTCTGGTCGAATTTCCCGGAAATAAATATACCGCGCGGCAAGACGATTACCTTCTGCAGCTCATGTATGAGTGAGGACTTGCCGATCCCGGAGCAGCCGGAGACCAACACTAATTCGGGTTTGCCTGATGCAGCGACTCGATCAAAAGCATCCAAAAGGCTTTGGCACTCGTGTTGACGTCCATAAATTTTCTCCGAAATCAGGAGCTGGTCCGGCAGGTCCTGTTGGCCTAAAGGGAATGGCTCGATCCGGCCAGCGGGCTCCCATTGCAGCAAGCATTTCCTTAGATCAGCCTCCAGACCCGCAGCAGTCTGGTACCGCTCCTCGGCGCTCTTAGCGAGGAGTTTCATGACAATTCCCGAAATCGATTCCGGGATTCGCTCCGATTGCTCGCAGGGTTTGGGTGGCTGCCTGGCAATGTGGCAGTGAATCCACTCCATGGGATCGGAAGCTTGGAAGGGAAGCACACCAGTGAGCATCTGGTAGAGGGTGACGCCCACTGAGTAAAGGTCGCTCCGGGAGTCGATGGACCGATTCATGCGACCGGTCTGCTCAGGCGCCATATAGGGCAGCGTTCCGGCCAGCACTTCGGGAGGTTCTGCTGCGTG
>JAFAJU010000397.1 GCA_019236035.1 Verrucomicrobiota bacterium
GAGATGTTAGATACTGCGAAACAGGTAGAGTCAATTTAACCTTCAGGTGCCAACTCATGAATCCATCAGATATCGGACTAATCGGCCTCGCTGTCATGGGCGAAAATCTCGTGCTCAACATGGAGAGCAAAGGCTTCTCAGTTTCGGTTTTTAATCGCACAACGGAGGTAACCCAGAAATTCGCGGCGAACCGCGCGTCCGGAAAACGGATATTGCCAACGCTATCCATCGAAGAGTTCGTTTCAAGCCTGGCGAAGCCGCGGAAGATTATGATTATGGTTAAGGCCGGCGCGGCGGTTGATGCGGTAATCGACCAATTGTTGCCGCATGTGGAGCGTGGCGACGTCATCATTGATGGTGGTAATTCGTTGTACAGCGACACTCAGCGTCGCGAAGCGGCCTTGTCAGCTCAAGGCCTCAACTATTTGGGAATTGGGGTTTCGGGTGGCGAAGAAGGAGCCCTCAAGGGTCCCTCGCTGATGCCCGGCGGCACAAAGGAGGCTTGGCAAATTGTGGCGCCGATCTATCGAAAGATCGCTGCCCAGGTGGATGGGGAGCCTTGCTGCCGGTACATGGGCCGAGGAGGGGCCGGGCATTACGTCAAAATGGTGCATAACGTCATCGAGTACGGTGATATGCAGCTGATCTGCGAAGCCTATGCCATCCTGCGAGATGTGCTTGGTCTGAATACGGACGAGTTACACGACGTCTTCGATACCTGGAACCGGGGCGATCTGGACAGTTTCCTGATCGAAATCACGGCAAACATCTTCCGGAAAAAGGACCCCGAAACGGACAAGCCGCTGGTCGACCTTATTCTCGACAAAGCCGGTCAAAAAGGCACAGGTAAGTGGACATTGGAGTCTGCCATTGAACAAGGAGTGGTGGTATCGACTATTAACGCGGCTGTTGAAGCTCGCGTTCTTTCGTCCATGAAGGAGCAGCGCGTCCGGGCATCAAAACAGCTCCCGGCTCCGAATCCCTATCGGTTTGACGGGGATCGGCAGAAACTGGTCGATGCAGTTCGTGACGCGCTGTACGCTTCGAAGATTATCTCTTACGCACAGGGGTTCACCCTGTTTGCGGCCGCGAGCAAACACTTCAATTGGGATCTGAACTTCGGCGACATCGCTACCATTTGGCGCGGCGGTTGCATTATCCGTGCGAAATTTCTGAACCGGATCAAAGAAGCATTTGATCGGAGCCCGCAGCTCGAGAATCTGATGCTCGATCCTTTTTTTAGTTCAATCCTCGAGGGGAGCCAGGCGAACTGGCGATTTGCGTTAGCGCTCGCAACCCAGGCGGGCGTGGCCGTCCCTGCATTCGGCGCGTCTCTGGCTTATTTTGACAGCTACCGCCAGGAGCGCTTACCGGCGAACCTGCTCCAGGCGCAACGCGACTATTTCGGCGCCCACACCTACGAACGAATCGACAAGCCAGGAGTCTTCCACACAGAGTGGCTGCAGTAGAGAGCGTCAGGTTTTGCGTTTTGGGTTTTGCGTTTTGCGTACCCGGCGCTCGACTCAAAACGCAAAACCCAAAACTCAAAACGCAAAACTCATGAACTTGATCGACGGCAAAGCGGTTGCGGAGCGGATCAACGAGGAAACTCGTCAAAAGGTCGAGCGCTTAACTCAGCACGGGATCACGCCCGGTTTGGCGGTTGTGCTCGTGGGCGATGATCCTGCGTCGATGGCTTACGTCCGGAACAAAGACAGGACTTCGCAACAGCTCGGATTCTTTTCCCGCAAGATCGAGCTCCCGAAAGAGACGTCGCAATTCGATCTGTTGGAGATCGTCCGCGGATTGAATTCAGATGCGAGGATTCACGGTATTCTGGTGCAGTCCCCTCCTCCCCCACACATTGACGAAAAAGAGATTGTGTTCGCGATTGATCCCGCGAAAGACGTCGACGGTCTCCACCCGGTGAATGTCGGGAAGTTGGCGATGGGTGATCCGACTGCGCTCGTTTCGTGTACGCCCCTGGGTTGCCAACGTCTCCTGGTCGAAAATGGCATCGAGACGTCGGGTGCACACGTTGTGATCGTCGGGCGCAGCATGCTGGTCGGAAAACCACTCGGTCTCCTCCTCCTGCGGAAGGGAAAAGGAGGGGATGCCACCGTCACACTAGCTCACTCCCGAAGTCGAAACCTGGCGGACATTACTCGAGCCGCTGACATTCTGGTGGCGGCGATCGGCAAGGCGGAATTTGTGCGCGCTGAACACGTGAAGGAAGGGGTGGTCGTCATCGATGTCGGAATCAATCGCGTGGAAGATCCCTTAAAGCCGAAGGGATATCGGATCGTCGGAGACGTAGCCTTTGAGGAGGTCGCTCCAAAGGCGAAGGCCATCTCGCCGGTGCCCGGCGGTGTCGGGCCGATGACGGTCGCTATGCTGATGGCCAACACAGTAACCGCCTGCCAAATTCAGACAGGATATTTTGTGTAACCATGCACTCGTTTCACTATCAGCGGGGCAAGCTGACCTGCGAATCCTATCCCCTCGACAAAGCTGCTGAGCGGTATGGAACGCCCCTTTACGTCTACAGTTCCCAGACGATTGTAGACCATTACAAGCGGCTCGACCAGGCGTTGCACGAGCTGCATCATGAGATCTGTTACGCAGTCAAGGCCAACTCCAACCTGGCCGTCATTCGTCTGCTGGCAGAGCAGGGTGCCGGCTTTGACATTGTTTCTGGCGGCGAGCTTTATCGCACCATCAAGGCTGGGGGAAACCCGGCAAAGTGCACTTTCGCCGGTGTCGGCAAAAGCCGGGAGGAGATCGAATACGCCTTACGATGCGAGGTGCTCAGTTTCAATGTCGAATCGGAACAGGAATTGAGCGCCATTAACGAGATCGCCAAATCGTTGAATAAGCGCGCGCCGATTGCCATCCGCGTCAATCCGGACGTCTCGGCAAATACCCATAAATACATCAGTACGGGCAAAACGGAGAACAAATTCGGGATTGCTATCGATCGCGTACCGGAAGTCTACCAGCGTGCGAGAACCTTCACGAACATCAAGATTCGAGGCGTACAAATGCACATCGGGTCGCAGATAACCGAAAGCAGACCCTTCGTTCAGGCCATCGAAAAGATGCTGCCACTGGTTCATAAATTGAAATCCGATTCCGGTATCGAGTTTTTCAGCATCGGCGGAGGAATTGGTATCGTCTACCGCGGCTCGTTGGAGAGTGGAGACGAGGTCTGGTGGAAGCAGGACGAACCCAAACATGCATTAACGATCCAGGAATATGCCAGCGCGACTGTCCCGTTGCTGAAGGGTCTCCAGATACGCGTATTGCTGGAGCCAGGAAGGTTTCTCGTCGGCAACGCAGGAGTCCTGTTAAGCCGCGTTCTTTACGTTAAAAGAACGCCGGCCAAAACTTTCGTAATCGTGGACGCTGGCATGAATGACCTGATCCGTCCCGCCCTATATCAAGGTTATCACGAAATTGTACCTGTCCGGGAATCCAAGGACCGACCTTTGACAAAAGTCGACGTAGTCGGTCCGGTTTGTGAAAGCGGCGATTTCTTCGCGCTTGATCGCGAGCTGACCGAAGTCGAGCCCGGCGAAGTTCTGGCCCTCATGAGCGCCGGCGCCTACGGATTCACTATGGCGTCGAACTACAACTCCAGACCACTTCCAGCTGAGTTACTGATTTCCGGTACGGAGGCGAAGATTGTCCGGCGCAGACAGAGTTACGCCGACTTGATCAGCATGGAACTTACAGACGGGTAGGTCACGAAGAAGGGGTAAGGACACAGAGGGGGTTTTACCACAGAGACACAGAGCTCACAGAGACGGAACCAAACCTAAGTCGTTCCTAGCTCCGTGTTCTCTGTGCCTCTGTGGTAAATTTTTCCTCCTCTGTGTCCTCCTTCTGCTCCGCGCCCTGTCCCGGTTCGTAGTTCAGATACGGCCCGAGCCAGCGTTCGATTTCTTCGAGCGGCAACCGCTTCCGCTGCTGATAGTCCAGCACCTGATCGCGGGCAATCTTTCCAACGCCAAAATATTTTGCATCCGGATGAGCGAAATAGAGTCCACTGACCGACGCGCCAGGCCACATGGCGAAGCTCTCGGTCAGCCGGATCCCGGCGTTCTTCTCAGCCGCCAGCAGATCGAATAGAATCCGTTTTTCCGTGTGGTCCGGACAGGCAGGGTATCCTGCGGCCGGCCGGATGCCTCGATAAGCTTCGCGAATGAGTTCTTCTTTCGAGAGATGCTCCTGTTTCCCATACCCCCACTCGGCGCGCACACGCTCATGAAGAAATTCTGCGAACGCTTCGGCAAGTCGATCAGCAAGCGCCTTCGCCATGATAGCATTGTAATCGTCATGGTCGGCCTCGAACTGTTTCGCCAGCTCGTCCGCACCATGACCGCCGGTTACGGCAAAAGCTCCCAAATAATCGGACCGCCCCGAATCCCGCGGAGCGATATAGTCGGCAAGCGAGTGGTTATGCTGCTTGGCCGGCTTGTCCATCTGCTGACGTAACATGTGAAAAGTCGCCAGCACCTCGGTGCGCGCCTCATCACTGTACAATTCAATATCGTCTCCGACGCTGTTCGCCGGCCAGAATCCGTAGACTCCCCTCGCCGTGATCAGCTTCCCGTTCACGATGTCCTGCAGCAGCTTTTGTGCGTCCTCGAAAAGTTGTCGAGCCTGTTCCCCCACGTCTGGGTCATTAAAAATATTCGGGAACCGTCCTCTCAATTCCCAGGTGTGGAAAAATGGCGACCAATCAATGTACGGGACCAATTCATCGAGCGCCTGGTTTGAGATCGTCCGGCGGCCGATGAATTCCGGCACGTCGATCCGGGCGGCTGTCCAATCAATCGGGGTCCTGCGTTCCCGAGCTTGTTCTATTGAGATTAGTTTCTTTTCCGCACTTCGGTTTGCGTAATCTTCACGCAAACGCTGCTGATCGCCGAGATTCTTTCCGACAAAGCTCGATTTGAGTTCGTCGCTAATCAGCGCGCTGACCACTCCGGCCGCGCGAGAGGCATCAAGCACATGAACTGTGGGCCCGTGGTAGTTCGGCGCTATCTTCACCGCTGTATGCGCCCGGCTCGTTGTCGCACCTCCGATCAGTAACGGCAGATCAAATTCGAGCCGCTCCATTTCTCGGGCGACGTGGACCATTTCATCGAGCGATGGAGTAATGAGCCCGCTGAGTCCGATTATATCGACTGCCTCACTCCTGGCCGCCTGCAGAATCTTTTCTGCAGGGACCATCACGCCAAGATCGATGACTTCGAAATTATTACAGCCAAGCACAACCGAAACGATATTTTTCCCGATGTCGTGCACGTCACCTTTTACGGTGGCCATCAGCACTTTGGCTTGCGCCCGCCCGTTTGGCCGGCTCGCCCGTTCCGCTTCCATAAACGGAGTCAGGTACGCCACCGATTTTTTCATCACGCGCGCACTCTTGACGACCTGGGGCAAAAACATCTTTCCTGCACCAAACAAATCCCCGACCACACTCATTCCGGACATGAGAGGACCTTCGATTACCGCAATGGGCTGACCGTATTTCTGCCGCGCTTCCTCAGTGTCTTGCTCGATGTATTCGACGATCCCCTTGATGAGCGCATGCGACAGTCGTTCCTCGACCGAAGCGGCTCTCCAGGCCTCGTCTTTAATTTGAACTTTTTCCGAGGATTTTACCGTCTCCGCAAAAGCCACAAGCCGTTCCGTTGCGTCTGGACGGCGATTCAGAAGCACGTCTTCC
>JAFAJU010000601.1 GCA_019236035.1 Verrucomicrobiota bacterium
CGGATGAAACTCCCGTAGCTCCGCTCGATCCGGTGATACTTCTTGTCTTGAGCTTCCTTCTCCGCTTTGCGCTCGCCAGTAATCGAGAGAACCCCGTTTTCCACGGTCACCTTGACATCCTCTTTGATCATCCCCGGCAGCTCAGCTTTGAGGGTGTATTCTTTATCGTCCTCCGAGATATCGACGGGCGGCATCCATTCGCTGAGGCCGAATGCCTCTTCCCTCCCCTCCGGTGCCGGCAACCGCCTGCCAAACAGCGAAGCCAGTCGGTTTTGCATCTCTTCGAGTTCGCGGAACGGATCCCACGAAGGAGTAACCCTGAACGGATTCCATTTTTCTAGGGTCTTCATACTCAATTTCCTTCGGCGGGATGGAACTTTTTTGGATCCCGGCGCCAGACCCGGCTCCCGCCGGTTTGCCAGACTTGGCCCCGGATGATCAGAATCGCGCTGCACACCTGCTCTGGTGACATCAGCACTCTTCTCTCTCACAACTTAATCCTAAGCCAAATGGCCTATCTGACTTTACCATGGTTGGCGACCTTTCCCCGCTCCTTGTCGCGGGAGCGCGGGCTTGGCGAACAAGCCTCGGTAGAAGCCGGACAATCCATGGTGAGCTTCCGCGGCAGCAGTCCGTACGCTTCTAGCAACGTTCTTCTAAAATGAAGCAACACCGACACTGGTCACCGGTAAAATACAAAAACTGACGTTAGACACATCTAACAAAAACCGCCATGGCTGCAAGCCACGCTTATTCTATGGACAAGATCGAGTCCGCCGATTTCGTGCAACAGATTGGCCAGTCGCGCATTTATCAGGACTATGAGCGGGCTTTCGGCAAGACAACGAAGTTACCTCTGGAACTCTCCACAATTAATGTCTGTTCTGACGTTCATCGGGTCCTGAGCAAGTATACAAACCCATTCTGCGCGATCCTCGGACGAACGAGCGAAATTTGTGCCGCATGCCTTAAGGTTCACCAGAGGCTCACTGAGCCGGATATTTCCGATACACAGACAGTGGAATGCTTCGCTGGATTAACATATTCCAGCGTGCCGGTTAAGTTGCACGAGCGTGTCATTGGATTTTTGCGGACTGGCCAGGTTTTATTACGAAATCCAAGTGCCAAGCGATTCAGGAAAATTGCTGCCCAACTAACCAGTTGGGGCATGAAGCTTAACCTTGCTAGGCTTGAGGATGCGTACTTCCGATCCCGAGTAGTTTCACCGGAACAATATCATGCGATGGTGCGGCTTTTGGAAATTTTCGCTAAACACCTCTCATTGATCGCCAACGAAATTTCCCTATATCATCAACCTAACGGAGGTTCGGCGATAGTGAGGCGTGCGAAGGATTATATCGCAAACCATAAGTCTGAGACTATCAAACTTCAACAGATAGCTCGCGCCCTCAATGTCAGCACGTTCCACTTTTGCAGGAAGTTCAAGAGGGAAACCGGGGTAACGTTCGTGGATTACCTGAACCGCATCCGCATTGAGCGCGCCAAAATTCTGTTGCACAATAGAAGCCTGAGCGTCAGTGAGATCGCTTACGAGGTAGGTTTCCAATCGCTGACACACTTTAACCGAACCTTTCGAAAGCTCGTTTGCAGCTCTCCGACAGAATACCGATCGAGAGTGACCGCGGTCGCGGAGGAAGATATAGCAAGGCACAACCCGTACATTTAGCCTGCGTCGCTCAAAAATCTCTAAGGGTTTGTGAGCGATGCAGGCTGTCGAAGAGCAAGAAAGGTAAAAAGAAAAGTCAATTCTCGTGGAGCGCGAACTTTTGAAAACACTCACGATGGCTCTCGCTTTGAACGAGACCGAGCAAGCCCCCCAGAGTGAAGAAAGAGCGTCACAAACCCTTTGCATAAATTCATGAATTACCGCGGATCATTAAAACTCAAGCTGCTGGCCGGCGTTGGCCTCGCCGTAATTGGTGCCGCGATTTGTTCAATGCGTATTCCTATGGTCTATGCAGGACCGCAAGCCGCGCCAGAGAAGCCGGCGGAAAGCAGCTCCCTCTCCGGTGCGACGCTATATGCCATCAACTGCAGCCGCTGCCACGCGGAACGGTATCCC
This sequence comes from Verrucomicrobiota bacterium, assembly GCA_019236035.1. Classification (GTDB taxonomy): domain Bacteria; phylum Verrucomicrobiota; class Verrucomicrobiia; order Chthoniobacterales; family JAFAMB01; genus JAFAMB01. The sequence continues at coordinate 2,084 of JAFAJU010000601.1, forward strand.
CCCGAATTCACGGTGGCCAATTGGAGAAACATCATGATCCACATGCGTGTGCGGGCCAACCTCCCGGCGGCGCAGGCCAGGGAGATCCTCCAGTATCTCGAAGAAGATGCCGGAAAATGAACGGATTAACCCGAGTGAAGTTTCGTTCGCAAATTTTCGGAATACTGGCAGCAGGCTGGGTGATGGGGATTGCCCTGTTGCCGCGGGCTGCGGCGGAGGTTAGCGATGAAGACTTCAATGCGCTGAAGGATGCGGTCCGACAGTTGAGTGACAAAGTGCAAAAGCTCGAGCAAACGCACGAGGAAGACCAGAAAGTGCACGAGCAGGACCAGCAGAAGATCCAGCAACTACAACAGCAGGTCGGGGAAACGCAAAAGGCCGCCACTGCTGCTGAACAGAAAGCCGAGACCGCGTCTCAGATGAAGCGGAAGATGAGTATACTAGAGGAGCGAGTCGGGGAAACGCAAAAAACCGCTACGGAGGCCCAACAGAAAGCAGAAGCAGCGGCCCAAGTGCAACCGGTTGCTCCGGTACCCAGCGGAGCCCTCGCCACGCATAACGTCACACTGGTGGGAGACGCGGAGGTCCAATTCGGCAAGGTCTCGGGGCAGCACAGCGCATTTACGTTGGCCGATTTCGCGCCGATCTTCTTGTATCGGGCGAGCGACAACATCCTGTTCGAAGCGGGTTTCGACGTCACGTTGCAGAACGGCGCGGTGACGCTGGCGAGCGGTCAAACCGGCAACAGCGGCACGACGACGACGATAGATCTTAGTTTCGCCACGTTGGACTATCTTCTGAATGACTACGTGACGGTCGTCGCCGGCGATATGTTGCTGCCTCTGGGCACCTACTCTGAGCGGAGTGCGGGGTGGCTCAATAAGATACCAGACGACCCATTGCCGCGTGCGGTCCTGCCGGGAACCGGGATCGGCGCCCAATTGCGAGGGTCCATACCGATCGGGCAGAGCGGGCAAATGATTACTTATTCCGGCTACGTCTCGAATGGACCCGGGTCAGTGGACGGGTCCGGCAACGCAACCTTCACTGACAGCAGTGGCAACGTGTTGCCCAATCTCGATTTTGGTAATGTCGGCATTCAATCCAATGGCAAGACAGGCAATGAGCACTCGTCGGTCAGTGGCGGTGGCCGGCTCGGGTGGTTCTTTCCGCTGAAACCTAACTATGATCTGGAACTCGGAATTTCGGGGCAGACAGGTCCCTGGAACAACTCGGGGGGCCAACTCTGGTCGGCCATCGTTGGCGATGCCGCTCTGCACGTCAGTCCCTACTTCGAAGTTAAGGGCGAATATATCAATACATGGTGGCAGACTAACAACATGGGCACCCTTGCTCCGCGGGGCTGGTGGGTCCAGCCGGCCTTCAAGCTGGCGGCTTTAAATCAGAAGCTGAATCTCCCTTTCATTAACAACCTTGAATTGGTCAGCCGCTTTGATTGGGTGGATGACGGTCTGGGGACGAGAACTCAACGTGAAACCGTCGGTTACGTCTACTATCTTACTAACACATTGTGGTTTGAGGGTGACTACGAATGGTTGCACACCCGGGGGCCCGTCCACGCTGGTCCTTCCAACAAGTGGGTCTTCCAACTTTCTTACGGATTTTAGACGAAAGGAAATAGCGATATCATGCCAATGAAAATCAAACTCTCCACCTTCCTCCTAGGTGGAACTGCATTCGCCGTGATCGGTGCTGGCTTCGCGCTCGCCCAGGCAGTTGACCCTCGGATCCAGCAGTACGACAAAGGCCCGGCGACGATCAACGTCTCCGGTTACCCGGCGGCTGCCCAACAAGACTACGCGGTGTTTACCCAGAAATGCTCACAGTGCCACAAGCTGAGCCGACCGATTAACTCTGATTTTGCGCTGCCCGACGAGTGGTCGCGTTACGTCCTTCGCATGATGAGCAAGCCTGGTTCGGGCGTTGATAGCGGCTCAGGTCTGAAGATTTACAACTTCCTCGTGTACGACTCCAGCGTCCGCAAGAAGGC
>JAFAJU010000449.1 GCA_019236035.1 Verrucomicrobiota bacterium
CGGAACGCAGAGAAGAATTGATTTCGATTGATGAACTTCCTGCTCTACTTGGGAACAAAAGCATTTCGCCTTAGTTGATCGGAGCCATGTACCGCACTCATCATTGCAACGAACTCAGGGCCACCGATGTGGGTCTGGAAGTGGCACTTGCCGGCTGGGTCGATTCCAGACGCGACCATGGCGGCGTAATTTTTATCGATCTCAGAGACCGAGAGGGTCTGACTCAGGTTGTGTTTCGCCCCGAAGAGTTTCCTGAGGTCGCAGCGTCGGCGCACACGCTGCGGAGCGAAGACGTGGTGCAAGTCATTGGAAAGGTAGCACGCAGGCTTGAGGGAACTCAAAATCCGAAACTTGGAACAGGCGAAATTGAAGTGGTCGCCTCATCATTGAATATCCTGAATCGATCCGAAATTTTGCCGTTCCCGTTGGATTCAGAGGTGGGAAACGAAGATCTACGGCTTTCACATCGGTATCTCGATCTCCGCAGACGATCGCTCGTCCGAAACCTGAAGATTCGCCACTTGGTGGCTAAAGCTACGCGCGAATATCTAGACCGGGAAGGTTACCTCGAGATCGAGACACCTGTTCTCTCAAAGAGTACGCCGGAGGGAGCTCGGGAGTTCCTTGTTCCAAGCCGGTTGATCCCCAACCATTTTTATGCTCTTTCCCAATCGCCCCAGCAATACAAGCAATTGTTGATGGTCGGGGGAATCGAACGATATTTTCAAATCGCAAAATGCTTTCGGGACGAGGATCCACGCGCGGACCGAATCACCGAGCTGACCCAGATCGACCTGGAAGCCTCCTTTATCGAACGAGACGATATCATTCGGCTTATCGAAGGTCTGCTGCGGGAAATTTTCCGTGCGACGCGAGGCCTGGATATCCAAACACCGTTCGTCCGCCTCAGCTATCACGACGCGATGGACCGCTTCGGCACTGATAAGCCAGACATGCGCTTTGGGATGGAGCTGGTGGACTTGACCGATTTATTTCGTAGTTCTCAGTTTAAGGTTTTCCGCGGGGCTATAGACGCCGGAGGCGTAGTAAAGGCCATCAACGCAAAAGGCTTCGCCAAGATTACGGCAGGTCAAATCGAAGATCTGACGAACCTCGCGAAGCAATCCGGAGCGAAAGGGCTCGCGTTCATTAAAATCGAGCAAGGTGAATGGAAATCGCCGATCGTCAAATTCTTTACCGAGACGGAAAAGGCGGTGCTCAATCAAACGTTGCAGATCGCGGAGGGCGACCTGATTCTTTTCGGTGCCGATAGCTGGGAAGTCGTTTGCACGACTCTTGGGCGGATACGGTTAAAAGTTGCAGATTATTTACAGCTGATTCAGGATCCGACCGATTTGAAATTTCTTTGGGTCCTGGACTTTCCGTTGCTGGCTTTTGATCCGGCGGAGAACAAATGGAGCGCGATGCATCACCCGTTTACCCGTCCCAAGCAGGAGGACCTGGGATTATTGGCGGCAGGCGAATTCGGAAAGGTGCGGGCCGAGGCCTATGACGTGGTGCTCAACGGTGTCGAGATCGGCGGCGGCAGTATCCGAATACACGAGCAAGAACTGCAGGCCAAAATGTTTCAGGTGCTGGGCATCAACGCCGAAAGGCAGCAGAAACTGTTCAGCCATCTTTTACGTGCTTTTACATTCGGCGCCCCGCCCCACGGTGGAATCGCGCTGGGAGTCGATCGGTTAGTGATGCTCATCGCTGGAACATCGAACATCAGAGAGGTCATCGCTTTCCCTAAGAACAGTCGGGGCCAAGATCTGATGATGGATTCGCCCAGTCAGGTCCCCGAGAAGCAACTCCAGGAGTTGCATATTCGGAGCCTGCCTCGCTCCCAAATCCTTAGAGATTTGTGAGCGAGGCAGGCTATGGCGGCGGAATCTCCGGCTACGCCGGTAAAATTCCACTGCTTTCTAGCCCGCAATGAGCTCGTCGATTCTCCCGGCGCGCGATTTTTGCAGGCTAGGAGCCTGTCGGTTTTTTTGCCGCGCCGTTCTCCGGCTGCTGTTCGGTGCTGCCGGGAGGATTATTTCCGGCATTCTTCTTAATGCTGAGCAGCTCTACCTCGAAAACAAGCGTCGAGCCGGGTGCAATGTCTTCGCCATAGCCCTCGTCGCCATAAGCCAGGTCGGAAGGAACATAGAGTTCCCATTTTGAACCCACTGGCATCATCTTCAGTGCTTCTGACCAACCCTTGATCACACCGTTGACCGGGAAGCTGAACGAGCTGCCATGCTTCGCAGAACTGTCGAATTCCTTGCCGTCAATCGTTGTACCTCGATAATTGGTTTCCACGACGTCCGTATCCTTCGGCTTATCCCCTTTGCCCTCTTTGATGACCTTGTACTGAAGCCCGCTGGATGTTGTTTTCACGTCGGCCTTCTTGGCGTTGTCATCTAGAAACTTTTTGCCGTCGGCCTTGTTTTTCTCAGCGACGGCCTTCATTTCGTCCTGCTTCTTAGACATCGCCTCCTGCTGTTTCTGCATCATTTTCTGCTGAAAGGCTTGCAGCGTCTGTTGCAGCTCTTGATCGTTCATGGCCATCGGCTTATTGCCCAGGACATCGGTGATACCCTTGGAGAGCGCATCCTGGTTCAGATCCAGCTGTAGCCGTTGCAGCGTCCGTCCAATGTCCACGCCTAAGCTGTAACTGACCTTGTCTTTGTCATCTTTGATCGTCGTACTCGCAGAAGAACCGGGCGCCGGGGAAGCGCTCGGTTTGGCGTCTTCTCCATACGAAAACAAAGCAGAAGACAAAAAGAGAGCTAAGAGGGTAATTCGAGTCCGTTTCATGGTTATGAAACTCAGCCTCAACGCAAAGCCAGCGGGCTGCAACCCATTT
>JAFAJU010000568.1 GCA_019236035.1 Verrucomicrobiota bacterium
TCTAGGAGAGACTCTGGGCGCTTTTGACGCGCTGGTGCGCGAGGGCAAAGTCCGTTATATCGCCGCTTCCAACTATACCGCTCCCCGGCTCGCAGAAGCGTTGGCAGTCTCAGATCGCGACGGTCTCGCCAGATATGTCGCTTTGCAGCAGCACTACAATCTGATGGAGCGTGATAAATACGAAGGCGAACTTGCCGAGCTGATGAAACGAGAACGGCTTTCGTCAGTACCATATTTCGCCCTCGCCTCTGGATTTCTGACCGGCAAGTACCGCCCGGGTTCCAAAGTTGAGAGCAAGCGTGCGCAAACAGCTGGTGCCTGTCTCAATAAGAAAGGGATCAGTGTGCTGGCCGCGTTGGATGAAATAGCCGCCGCGCATGACGTCGCCGTTGCCACCGTTGCGCTCGCGTGGCTTGCAGCCCAGCCGACGGTAGTTGCTCCAATTGCGAGCGCCCGGACTACCGAACAACTTCCCGACCTATTGCGAGTTTCCAGCCTGCGCCTTAACGATGCTGAACTGGCCAAGTTGAATGAAGCCAGTGCACCCGCCAAAGCAACGTAGCGTTGGCTTCCAGCCCGTATCGTAGCTTAGGCTTCCAGCCTGTACTCCCTCCGCAACACCCGAACAAGCAGGATGCTTAGGTCACCTTGCAGACGCCCCGTGGCAGTTACTTTGGCGCGATGAAAAGACGAGAATTTCTCTGGGCAACTGCTGCGCTGGCCGGCGGCGGATCCATCGTGCCGCGACCCATTGCTTCCGTCCAGGCAGCGGAATCGGAGCCGTTGTCTTCGCCTCCGGGGGCGTCTAGCCAGTCCGATTCACAAAAATTCGGTGAAGTATTCCAGCCGAAACTCCGCAAGGCGTCCGTTTTCTTCGAGGACCTGGACATGAACTATGTTTTTCAGGAATTGCTCGGGGGCGCTTACTATCGGGCGGCGGATATCGGTGCCTGTTTAGCCATGGCCGACCAGATCGTCGACGGAGACCGGTTGAGCGCGTTGCGGGCTTTGCTCGTTGCAGGGGATCGGCTTTCGGCGACTGCTGCGACGTCCGCCGCGCACGGGTGCCGGACCAGTGCGCGCGAGGCCTACATGCAGGCGGCGAACTACATATTCTACGCCACTCATTTCGTGAACCCAGTCACTGCACCTGACGCCTTTGCTTTCGACTGGGTTCGGCACCAGGAACTCTGGGACCAAGCGGCCGCGCTGCTCGATCCACCTGCCGAGTACTTGCCGTTTCCATATGAAAAGACAACGCTTCCGGGCTACTTCTTCAGGGTCGACGACTCCGGCCAACGGCGTCCGCTTCTCATTTTGAACAATAGGAGCGACGGCGGAATGCTGACTGCTTGGACTAAGGGAGTGGCCGCAGCGCTTGAGCGGGGCTACAACGCGTACACTTTCTACGGGCCTGGTCAGGGGACGGCACTGCTGCAGCAGAAACTCTTCGCTCGGCCCGATTGGGAAAAAGTCATCTCGCCGTTGCTTGATTATCTACTGATCCGCCGCGAGGTCGACCCGGAGCGGATAGCCTTGCTCGGGATCAGCGAGGGCGGCTATTGGGCGCCCCGCGCAGCAGCGTTCGATTTTCGGCTGGCCGCTTGTGTAGCCGATCCTGGCGTCTGGGATATGTCAACCGCGTGGACCCAACCACTCTCCAAGTCGGCGCTCGACCTGCTGGCGACGGGCCAACAACAAAAATTCGACAGCCTGATTCATCTTTGGCCGAGAGTTAACCCGCGCGCCGCAGCGACTCTCATTTTGCGCATGCGTCCACTTGGAATGAATTCACCCTACGAAGCCTTCAAAGCGGTACAGCAATACACTTTAGCAAGCGTCGTTAAGCAGATTCGGTGTCCGATGCTGGTAACAGATCCCGAGCGGGAACAATTCTGGCAGGGCCAGTCGCAAAGATTGTACGACGCGCTTCCGGGGCCAAAAATAGTCGTGAAGTTTACTGCGGCGGAAGGCGGCGACCTGCACTGCGAACCAAAAGCACCCGGTCTCCGCACCCAACGAATTTTTGACTGGCTTGATCAGACGTTGAAGGTCTCGTAGGTTAAACACGCATCTCGCTTGAAACGAGTCTCCCCTCAGTTCGGACTTGTCGGGGTTGACCCAGAGTATGCAAATACTTGGGCATCTTATCGCCGGCTACGGCTTGTGGTGTTTTCTATTTTTTTCGCGGCGACGGTGGAGATACAGCTCTTGTTCCTGATTCCCGGCTTTATCTTCGCGCTGACTTTTGTAGCTTACTTCTTCCTTGCTGCCTGGTTGGCAAACTGGAAGTGCCCGCGCTGTGGGCAATCATTTTTCAGGGGAGCGTTTTTTCGCAGCTTGTTTGGTGGTCGATGCTTCCATTGTAATCTGCCCAAATGGTGCGTCTCGGAAAGGGGAGACACCATTTGCCGGCCTAGATTCCCATTTGGGTGGGTGATTTCGGAGAGAGGGGACGCGCTCCCGCGCGTCCGGTAGGGTCACGCTCCCGCGTGACCGGCGTCGATCCGGAACAACCTTAACCGCCAGTCACTGATTTAACCCAAACTCCCGAAGTTAGCGGAATCGTGCTCCTGCTCGTGCTCGTCCTCGATCTGTTGGCCATCCGCGCCGAGAAGAGGGCCCGATCTTTCCGCAACCGTTCTGTTCCTGCCAGCGTGGCAGCGGAGCGGCTGTTTTCTCGATTACGAGGACGAGCACAAGCACGAGCACGATTTCTAATTTCGGGATTTGGGTTTACGCACCAACCGCTTCCAGGTTGCTCCGCCGACTGGCTCCCTGGGTGCGCCCTACCATAATCGCGGCAATCAAGCCAAGGGCTGCCGCACAAGACAGCCAGACCCCCGGCATGGCGCGATTCCCGGTCACATGGATAAGGTAAGTGCAAATCGCCGGGGTGAACCCTCCAAAAAGTGCGGTGGCTGAACTATACGCCAATGAGAAGCCGGTGGTACGCACCTCTAACGGCATGATTTCAGTCAGCATCACGACCATCCCGCCGTTATAGCTAGCGTAGATAAAAGAGAACCATAGCTGCACCAGAAGCAATCGAGAAAATGAAGGAGCGCCGACCAACCAGCTCATTGCGGGATAGGCCGTCGCTAAGGCAAGAACCGTGAATATAATCAGGATCGGACGCCGACCGACACGGTCGGACAATGCACCCATTAAAGGCAACCATATGAAATTCGAGAGTCCAACGCAGAGGGTAACGATCAGATTGCCGGTAGGTGCCAGATGCAGTTCCGCGGCACCAAAAGTTGGGGTGTAGGCGGTGATCAGGTAGAACGAAACCGTTGTCATGGTGACCATCATTATACCAATCAGGACGATACGCCAGTTTGCGACAATCGAGCCCATAATCTGGGACATGGTTGGAGTCTGTTTTCGGGCCAGAAACTCGTCGGTTTCCGGCAACGATCGCCGAAGCAGAAACAGCAGCGGAATGATCAAACAGCCGATCAGGAACGGTATCCGCCATGCCCATTGATCCATGGCGGCAGGGGGTAGTAGAAATGTCAGCAGTGCACCAACCAGTGCGGAAAACATCACTGCTACCTGCTGGCT